>JBAVYC010001281.1:0-6987 GCA_049698595.1 Desulfobacterales bacterium
ATGCTTTACAGGGAATCGTCTCACCAGGGATCCGCATCGGTTTCAACAAACAATTCAGATGATAATTGATAATCCGGATGTCGCCCTAGGAGGTGTCACCTTTGGGTGGCTGGAGGCCACCTTTAATTCCATTCAGCATATAATGGCCGACGGGTATCCTGAGCGCATCACAACACCCGTGAAAATAATTTCGGCGGGTGGTGATGAAATTGTGTCAGTAGCGGCTCAGAAGAAGATCTGTCGAAGATTACCTAATTGTGATTTGGTAATAATTCCAAATTCATTGCATGAACTGCTCATCGAAACAGATGCCGTCCTGGAGAAATTTTGGGCGATATTTGATGAATTTGTTTTTCCCCTACAGCTTCACCCTTGACGCCTTGACTCTGAAGCCCTCCGGCTTTTGCAACGTTGGGGAAAACACAGAATGAGGCGCCAAATTCGTCTATTTCGCGTAAGATCTTATTGGCTGAGCATTATTCAAATCCTCTTCATTTACAATCCTCATGAATATTGATATAAATCCAGGTCAGCGGATCGGGTCATCATGCTTTTATGCATCATCCCGCTGAAAAATAAACCAACTTCCATTATAGATTATGGATCGCTCGCAATCAAAACAAGTGCTGTTAATTGCTGACGCTAATCCGGAAAACGTTCGCGTCCTGAAGACAATACTGGCTCCTGATTACGCCATCAGCGTCGTCGCTGACGGAATGGAAGCGATCAGGCTGGCCACATCTCCGAATACCCCCGGATTAATTTTGCTAAACGTCATGATGCCGACGCCGGATATGTATACGGTTTGCAAAAAGCTAAAAGCCGACAAAACCACAAAGGATATCCCGCTTATCCTCCTTTCGGAGCCGACCACGGAAGACACGGAAGCAAAGGGATTTGGACTGGGCGCGGCAGATTACATAACGAAGCCTTTTAAGCGATCCGTGGTCCGGGCCAGAATTCGGACCCATTTGGAACTGAAGCGTTATCGGGACAATTTGGATACTAGAGTACAAAAACGGGTGGGCGTGCTGCATGAGGAAATTCAGGAACGCAGAGATGTCGAAGATACATATCGTGCCCTTGTCGAGCATGCGCGCGACGGCATAGCAATCATCCATGATTTTAAAGTTAGATATGCAAATCCCGCGTTTTGCAAGATGATCGGATTCTCCGAGCAAGAACTTAGCGGCGCGCACCTCAAAAAATTTATTTCTGAAGAAGAATTTATTAAAAATACCAAACGATATTCCGACAGGATCGCAGGCCTAAATCTACCCCGCATATATAAATCTCAGATTATTCATTCAGACGGATCTACAATTGATGTCGAACTTAATGTTTGCGTTATACCGTACGGAAGATCGCTTGCCGCTTTGGTAATCGTTCGCGATATCCGTGAAGAGGAGGCTTGGAAATATTGCATATGACGGTGAATGAATTAAATCTTGTACAGCAAGTCCAAATACCGCTTCATAAATGCGTCCATAACGCCCTTTACGGGGATGTTGGCCGACATTCCGTACAATCGGCCGACACCTTCAGTTTCTTTATCGGGATTCGCTTTAACCGATTCCACTGCTGATTTTAAATCCTCTATAAATTTTTCGGCAAGACCGGCCTGAGAGTGCCGGTGGGTGAGGCAGATATGAACGGCCGGCGGCATTTGCAGACCATTCAGGCTCCATTTTTTCTCACCCATATAATCCATAATTTTGTAGATATCCACTGTCTCTGAACTAAATGCGATATCCCAAAGCGGATCCCCCAGGATATAAAGCTCGGGTATCTCCGCAATGCCTTTCTTAATTTTAGCACCTGTTTCCAAAATCTTTCGGGCAATTTCTTTGTATCCCTCTTCACCAATGGCCAACATGGCGGCCCAGGCGGTAGCGCTTAACGCGCCGGGACGACTGCCGGCAAATGTTGGTGACAGGTAAAGACCACCCGGCCAGTCTGTGGTGGTGTAAAATTGATAGCGGCGCAGCTCCAAACTGCGATACAAAATCACGGATGATCCCTTGGCAGCATAACCGTACTTGTGGGTATCCACTGAAATCGATGTCACACCCGGCAGTCGAAAATCAAAAGGCGGAATATCATAGCCCAGTTTCGCGGCCCAGGGCAGGATGAAACCTCCCAGACAGGCATCGGTGTGAAAGCCAATATCATTTTCCCGGGCGAGTTCGGAGAGTTCTTCGATGGGGTCAATCGTTCCGTGTGGAAAGGAAGGTGCGGAACCCACAATGACGATGGTGTTGTCTGTAATTGCGTCTTTGGTTTTGCTTAAGTCCGCTTTACACCCTTCGTCCACGGGAATACGCTTCATATTAATATTGAAATATTGAGACGCTTTGTCGAAGGCGGCATGGGCCGTTCTGGGGACGATCATCTCCGGTTTGGAAATTCCTTTCATGTCCCTTGCCCAGTCGCGGTACGTTTTCATGGCCAGCAGGATGCTCTCAGTTCCACCGGAAGACACCACACCACCGACTTCATCATCGCAATCCGGATCTTCCGTAACTTTGTCGGCATTGAGCATGTTGGCGGTCATAGCGACCACTTCGGCCTCGAACTTGGTGGTGCTTGGCCATACATCGGTATGCAGCGGATTGCTTTGGGAATTGAGAACATAGACCTGATTCAGAAAATCAATATGGTCTTCATCACCGTGATACACCGCACCGGAGACGAATCCGTCTTTCCATTTGGGCTCTTCTTTGGCGTTCAGGGCTTCCATTTCTTTGATAATTTCTTCTTTTTTGCGGCCGTCTTTAGGAAGGCGGGTGAAGGTCTTAAAATCCTTGCGATACGGTTTAATTGAGTATTCCAACTCTTGCATCATTTCTTCGGTCGTTTTTCTAGCCATTCAATCCTCCAACTTTGTAGAATCATTTTGAAACCGTTTAAAAATCAAAGACACTGTCCATTTCCTCGTTGCTAACGACAAACACGGTATTATGCGGTGGTAGGGGTTCCTCATAAAAGAATTTTGGCAACCGGTTGTCCTCCGCTGTGAAGCCAACTTTGCGGTTAAATTCACGCTCTGCTTTCAACACCCGGATTCCCAGCTCAATCAGTTCTTCGAAGGCAAGCCGGGTTCCGAGCTTGGCATTGATCATTTTCAAGAGCGCTTCACCTGCTTTTTTATTGGTCTTTGCAGCTGACAGCGCAAAAAGACACAGACCGGTGCAGTCAAAAGCCGCCACTTCAATCTGGTATTCGCGCGACACCTTGACTTGGCCTTCAGCTTTTAATGGATTCAAGGAACCGCCGAGCGAATCCAGGTTTTTATCAATCACATTGCCGGCCGTATGATCGGCTCCCATCGGCGAGGTGCCGTAGGTCACTCCCATTCCCTGAACCGCCCTGGGGTCGTAAGCGGCGATGGACTGATTTTTGACCGCGGGGACGCGCTGATGATTGAAATGCCGGCCGACGGAAGTCGGGCCGTTTCCGAGTATTTTACCGATCTCCGTAGCACTGCCGATTTCTTCCAGCATGGCAATGACCGCCTGGCTGTCGCCAAAAGGTTTATATCCGGCATCCATGGCCACGGCGATGGCCACCCCGGTATTCATGGTATCCACCCCGATGTCGTCGCACAGGAAATCAAGGGTCGCGATGGCATCCAAATCATCGATGCCGCACATGCCGCCCATGGACCAGATGGTCTCATATTCCAGAGAGGATGTCACATAATTACCGCGGGTGTCGACAAATTCGTTGGAGCAATGGATGATGCACTGGGCGCAGCCCATATGGGTAGTGCGGCCGCCGCGTTCTTTAATCGTCTCCGCCAGGGTTTCACCGCTTATTTTTTCCCAGCCGTCAAACACCCCGTTGGTCGCATTGTAGCTGGGAAACGCGCCGGCGGCATTCAACGGGGCCACCAGTACCGCAGTGCCCAGCGGCGGCAGGACATAACCGCTGAACATGTCTTCTTTTACGGCTTTGGCAAAAATTTTGGCTTCCTTTTTAAACATCGGCAGATCTGCCACGGAATCCTGAAGTTTGCCGGTGCGGTCAACAATCAAGGCCTTGAGGCCTTTGGCACCCATCACGGCACCCAGCCCACCGCGCCCGGCCGCACGGCAGGGGCGCCCGTCGGCATCGGAGGACTGTATCGAAGCGCTGGCCAATTGATGCTCTCCAGCCGGGCCGATACACAAAACGGCGTTGTCGGCGCCCCGCGCAGCGAGCAGTTTTTCAACCAGGGCGTAGGTGCGGGAACCTTTATCCTCTGAAGCCGGCACCAGGGTTGCCCTGCCGTCGGCATCAATTTCAAGCAAATAGAGGTCTCCCTCCGGTGCCCGGCCTTCGACAATCACCGCCGTGATACCCAAACGGCCCAGGGCGGCGGCAGCCGTGCCGCCGACATTGCTTTCTTTGATGCCGCCGGTCAGCGGGCTTTTGGCGCCGATCGACAACCGGCTGGTATTCACCAGCACCGTGCCGCTGAGTGTGCCCGGCGCAAAAATAAGCTTATTCTCCGGTCCCAGTGGGTCGCAATCCGGCGGGACCTCAGCATTGATCATAATCGACGTCAGGCCTCTGCCGCCCAACCCGATGTATTCCTGGGGCACATCTTCAACGTTGACCCGTTGGTGGGTCATGTCTACCCGTAAAAATTTCATGTCGACTCCTTTTTGTTTCGCCCAATTTTATACGATGGGCGATATTCGAATTTCGCATTTCCCATGGTATTTAGGGCCCCCTTAGTATTCTCTGCGGCGAATTGATATTAAACCGTCCGGCCAGTGCAACAGAACCAAGATGACGATAAAGTAACCGATCGCATCTCGAAATGGCAGCACGGATTCCGGCAGGTAAGTTCGCAGGGAAACTTCAATGAAACCGAGAAGCAGCCCTCCGGCGACGGCCCCGGAAAGACTCCCGACACCACCAAATATGACGGCAATAAATGCCTTTATGGTCATATCCAAATCCGAAACTCAAGAGAAATCGAATTTCATATGCCAAAATACCGTACTATTTTTGTATAGAATGGGAATTTATAGATAGATGGCAATTCGGTGGCTGTTAATGTACCAGTTGACCCTATCCGGCTAAATGATGTATGAGGAATATGGGTGGCTATCGAGATTGAAAAACTTCAAAGGCCTATGAAAACGCAATGAAATACCAAAACCTTATTGTTGAACGAACCGGACACATTGCCGTCGTCTCCTTTAATCGACCCACCAAACGCAATGCCCTCAGCCTAGATTTACTTCATGAAATCGATGCGGTTGCCAATGAATTTAGCACAGATGGGCAGACGCGGGTGGTTATTTTTACAGGCAAAGGAAAGGATTTTAGCGTTGGGTCGGATCTTTCGGATCCCAAAAATGCGGAACAGATTCAGGATACAATGCTGCTCAAGCGCCGTCATCTGAAGATCGGTCCCAGGATGTTACGCAGCATTTATGAAATGGACCAGATTACGATCGCAGCCATAAACGGGTATGCCTTGGGAGGTGGTGCCTGTATTGCCAGTGCCTGCGATTTTCGCATCGGAGCTGAAAGCTGTTTAATCGGATATCCCGAAGTGAAAATGGCCATGAATTTAAGTTGGGCGGCGTTGCCGTTGTGCGTTCATTTGGTCGGACCGGCGCGGGCCAAGCGAATGGTGATTCTGGCAAACAAGGAAAAGGCCGAAACACTTCAGAAGTGGGGATTTCTTGACGACGTCGTGCCGGAGAATCAATTGCTTGCCAAAACTTTGGAAATCGCAGAAGCGTATGCGGCCCAACCACCGATTGCGGCCCAAATGGTTAAGCGCAGTGTCAATACCATTTCCTCTGCATTGGACCAGGCGATTATGCATATGGATTCCGATCAGTTTCTTTACGCAACTTCGGGCGAAGACTTTCAAGAGGCGATTCGAGCTTTTTTTGAGAAACGCACCGGTCTCTATAAGGGCAATTGAGATGGAGGACTTAGAGGACACGGATCGATCAATGGATTGATTAAGATTTGATTTTGTCCAGGACCTGTTTACCTCCCATCTGATCCATCTGACGTTGGATCCATCGAGCGCGTTTGTACACATAGGCAGACGGATGTTTTGGGTTCATTGATCCCTATTAACGATCGCCGCCAACTGCCTGGTCAACTCCGGGATAATCTCAAACAAATCGCCAACGATGCAGTAATCACAATTTTTAACGATGTTCGCTGCCGGGTCGGTATTGACTGCGACAATCAGAGCTGAGGTCTTCATCCCGGCGAAATGCTGCACAGATCCGGAAATGCCACAGGCGATATAGACTTTGGGACTGACGGTGGCACCGGTTTGCCCCACCTGCATGGAATGCGGAACCCAACCGGCATCGACGGCTACTCTGGACGCACCGACGGCTGCTCCGAGAAGGTCGGCACATTCGAAAAGAAGGTCAAAGTTGTCCGGAGCTTTCATGCCCCGTCCGCCGGATATGATAATATCGGCCTCGGTTAAATCGATACCTCTGGCAGCATCCTGCCGGATCTCTCGCACAACCAGGCCGCCGCCGTCAAGGTCTGCTTCAAAAGAAACGACCTCTGCTTCCCCGGGTGAGGGTTTGGCCTCGAAAACGTTCGGCCGGACGCCATATAGGTAGCAAGGACCGTTGACTCTTATGGCCGCGATGGTCTTGCCCGAAAACTGGGATTTTTTGACGGTGTGCTCGGACAAATTGATATCTATACTATCCATCACGAGGGGCGCATCGAGGGCCGCTGCAATTCGGGGCAGTAAATCTTTGCCCTGGGCGCTTGTGAGCCCCAATAGCGTTTTAACGCCAAAATGCGCCATGGCCTGGATCAGCGCCATCGACCAGGAAGCCGGATTCCAATCAAGGGGGCCCGCTTTGGAAGTAACTTCGACAATTTTATGGATCCCATAGGCCTCGAGTTCCGTCTTGTGATCGGCACCGCGTCCATCGATCAGAAAGCCATAAAGCTCATGACCATCCCCGCGGGCAGCTGTGACAACACCGAAGTTTG
>JBAVYC010001282.1:0-2901 GCA_049698595.1 Desulfobacterales bacterium
GATATCGGTACCATCCGTGCGTTTTATGAAGTGAATCTGGAAATGGCTTTGCCGGATCGGCCGTTCGATTTTTACATCCCCAGACGGCCCATCTACAGCCGTGCCCGCTTTCTGCCGGCCTCCGAAGTGCAAGGGGCCCAGCTTGATCACACCCTGCTGGCGGATGGGTGTCGTGTAGTCGAGGCATACATCCGTGACGCCGTCATAGGCCTGCGCAGCCAGATCGGCCCAAAGGTCCAGATCCGTTCTTCGATCCTCATGGGTGCGGACTATTATGAAACCGCAGCAGATCGCGCTGAAAACAAGCGGATCGGCCGTCCCGACATCGGTATTGGCGAAGGCACTATTATTGAAGGGGCCATCATCGACAAGAACGCCCGCATTGGTCGCAATGTGCGCATCCGCCATCAGGCCGGCCGCCCCGACAGTGAAACGGACAATTGGGCGGCCCGGGACGGCTTGGTGGTTATCCCCAAGGACGCCGCCATTGCCGATGGTACGGTGATTTGACTTATAGCCGGTAGGCAATCTCCTGAAAGCAAACCGATGCATCTTTCGAACCCAATAGGAATCGCAGCCATGGACCCACTTCCGGATGATCTGCGCTACCTGAACCACCTGGCAAAATCGTACCCGTCCGTGGAAGCTGTTGCTGAAGCTATTATCAACTTGCAGGCCCAGCTCAACCTGCCCAAGGGCACCGAGCATTTTATTTCGGATATTCACGGTGAATTCGACTCCTTTTGCAAGGTGGTGAGCCATGCCTCCGGTGCGATTAAGCGTAGGATTGCTGAGATTTTTGACGACACGTTGTCTGATGCAGAAAAAGTGAATTTGGGCGCCTTGATTTACACGCCTGAAACAATGCTGGGAATCATGTTGTCAGTTGCTGACGACCATAAGCACTGGTATAAAGAAACTTTGATGCGCCTGATACTCGTATTGCGCACGGTTGCATCGAAATACCCACGCTATAAGGTTCGAAAATTAATCGAAGGTCGATTTGAGGCCCTGGTTGAAGAACTGCTCTACGAACAAGAGAAGCTGACAGATAAGCGCGATTACTATCAAGGCTTGATTGAGACGATTATCACCACCGGCCACGCCAAGGCCTTAATTATCGTAATAACCAAAGCCATCCAGTGCCTGGCTATCGATCACCTGCATGTTGTAGGTGATATTTACGATCGCGGTCCCGGTGCGCATCTCATCGTGGGTCGCTTGATGGCCTATCACAGCGTCGACATTCAATGGGGCAATCACGATATCATGTGGATGGGAGCGGCAGGCGGCAGTGAGGCCTGCATTGCCAATGTCATCCGGATCTCGCTGCGTCATGGCAATATGGAGACTTTAGAAAACGGTTATGCGGTGAGTCTGCTGCCTCTGGCCTCCTTTGCGATCGAAACTTACGGTAATGACCCCTGTGAACTATTTATGTCGCAGGGATTCAATCCGTCGGACGATTCGGAGGGGGATCGCAGACTGATGGCCAAAATGCACAAAGCCATCACCATTATACAGTTCAAGCTTGAAGCCCGGATCATCAGGCGTCGACCAGAGTACGGCCTTGAGGATCGTTTGCTGTTGGAAAAAATTGATTTCGAGCAGGGAATCGTTAGGATAGACAAACGCATCTATCCTCTGCGTGATACTCGATTTCAGACCGTCGCACCCCAAGATCCTTATGCCTTAACCCCTTCCGAGCAACATGTGGTCGAACGATTGAAACTGGCATTTTTAAACAGTGAAAAATTACAGCAGCATTCACGCTTTCTCTTCGCCAAGGGCAGCATCTATAAGACCTACAATGGAAACCTGCTCTACCACGGTTGCCTCCCCATGAATGACGACGGTACCTTTGAATCACT
Organism: Desulfobacterales bacterium; assembly: GCA_049698595.1. Taxonomy (GTDB): domain Bacteria; phylum Desulfobacterota; class Desulfobacteria; order Desulfobacterales; family JAFDCJ01; genus JAFDCJ01. The sequence continues at coordinate 1,872 of JBAVYC010001282.1, forward strand.
ACGCCTGAACCATACGGAATATGCTGGAAAGGCGCTGATGGAGAAATTTCACCGCCTGGCCCGGCAGGGTTTTTTCCACACCGACGACCCCGCGAAAAAACAAGCCGGCTTGGACGCCATGTGGTACTTGTGGTGCGGCCCCTGTTCACCTCTTTTTGGAAAGGAAAAGATGGCGACCTTCGAGCAGTATTTTATTAAAGATCCATCCACCCACAAAGAGCCGCGCAACATATACTATACCTTGCGGGACGACGAAGCGACAGTCCGACGGATCCAAGAAACATTTGGGTTAAACCCAGATGACGGACACATTATTAACGGGCATGTACCGGTGATCGTCAAAAAAAATGAGAGCCCATTGAAAGCCGGCGGCAAACTGATTGTCATCGACGGTGGTTTTTGCCCAGCCTACCAGAAAAAGACAGGCATCGCCGGTTACACATTGGTTTACAATTCATGGGGACTGTTGCTGGCCACCCACCAGCGCAATGAGGATAGCCCCTCTGGAGACATGGATATCCACGATATCGACTGCACTACCGAGATCATCGAAAACCGGAACCACCGGATTCGCATCAAACATACCGATCTGGGCCGAGAAATTCGGCGCCGCATCGAAGAGTTGACGGCATTGCACAATGCTTATCGGGATGGGTCAATTGTGCTGGATAGACTCTAAATGCTGATATCAGGGCGAGACGGCCGGCTTTTGCAATGTCGGGGTTTAAGCTTTTTACTCCCCAATTTAACGTTTATCACCTTTAAACAGATAAGCGCTAAAGGACAGGTTGATGATATGCAAATTTTATATGTTTCGCCGGAAATAACACCTTTTGCCAAAACCGGTGGCCTTGCAGATGTGGCCCAGGCACTGCCCAAAGCCATAAAAGCACTGGGTCATGACATTCGCACAGTCATGCCCAAATACCTTCCAGTTATGGACCAGAGCCTTACTATGGAGCGGGTAACGCCGTTCACCGTCCAAATGCATAACGGCCTACAAGGCGCCGTGCTATGGCAAGCTGAAAAT
>JBAVYC010001283.1:0-2001 GCA_049698595.1 Desulfobacterales bacterium
TCACTGAACAATGCATGTAAGCCTACGATGGCCGAGAGAAAGAGAATGTATATAACACCAAAACAATATGCGGCAGTATGTTTAAGAATCAGGCAAACCAGCTGCTTTGTTCCATTTTCGCCAGGCATGAGAATATAAAAGGTCTTTCGATTTGTCCACTGCGAGCGATTTGAGAGCGACGAGACATTCGTTATCAAGGTCACGAGCCTTTTCAAAAGCCTGGCGTGCAACCGATTGTCGCTCTGTCAGATCAGATTTTCTCGCAGATAAAGCCTGTTTAAGCAGGGCAGCTTCCAGCTTGTCCCTTCGTGGTGTGATGAACTGCATGCTCTTCTGATAATCTTTCAGCACCAACCGGTGCAGCATCTCGTGCTCCCAGAAAAGACTTTTCGAGTCAAAGGCTTCACCTGCCGGAAGTTTGTCCTGCACCATAGGCGTGTCGACCCAAATGGGTTTGAACAGGCTTGTGCAAGGCGCTGCTGTGCCAGTAATAAAATGGGTGGAAAAGTCAGGCACCAACCTGGAGACCAAGGAACCTGTGGTTTGGCTGATGCGGACCGGTCCCCAGCCAGCATGGTTGCAAATTTGTGATTGGATCAGGCCCCGGTCTGGGCAAAAAGAATCCGGTGAGGCGTTGCCATGGTCACGCAGGATCGCAAAAAAATCAGCGACCCTAAGCCGACCTTGCAAAGCATTCAACCGGGTCAAGGCCCTTGCCCGGCGATGTTCACTTGAACTGAATTTTGTGTACAGGAAATCTGAATAACAGCGTGCAAAAGAAAAATCCTCAGCCGAACGACACCAGCCTTTTTGGACGGCAAAATGTACCAGATCGTCGGAGGCAATGTCCCAGCTGGTTTCAAGTGTTATCTTGTTGGAAATGGCATAGATCCCATCAACCCGTTTGGCAGCCCAGTGTCGGCCAGCGGTTTCCAGCACCCAGACTGATTCAGGATCAGCCAATAAAAAACTGTTGTGATAAAATATTTTATGCCTATAGGCACAGTTTCCTCCCTGGCCAAAGGTTTGAATTAAATCCGTGATGATGTGCACGGCTGCTTGGGCAGTTGCCGCACGCTCAAGGGCCAAGCGCAGGAGGTCCATGCCAGTCAGAGCCGGTCCTTTTTCGTACGGCACCCGGGTAAACACTGCCTCGTTGCCAATGGCCAGCCCATGCTCATTGACGCCCATCTCCGCGCCCCACATCCAAAATGGTTTGGACAACAAAACCGCGTTAGTCTTTGCCACCTGGGGAATTGAAATATAGGTGCATTTTACACTAGCGCCTAAATCGTGTTTCTGACCAGGAATATGGCACAGGTTTTGGGCTTCATTGGGTTCACGGTCGGAATTCTTACCAAACAGCGTGATGCCGTCAGCAGTGGCAGTTCCCGTGGCTGCAATCGTATCGCACATAAGAATTCCTTATCGTTTGATTTTGCCTGGCAGGATAAATTCGTAGCGCTTCCACAATAACCGGGTGGTGAAAAACCGGTCCAATCGCCGCAGCCCTAAAAAAACAATCCAGATCAATTTGTCGTCTCGATAGTATTTGTCCACCTCGGTTTTGGTAAGCGGCGCTTGGTCGTGCGGCAAATGCGCATTGACGCACTCAATAGCCGGTTCGATCAATTCAGGCTTCTGTTCTTTGTGCAGGTTGGCAGAAAGGTCCATGCACACCAGCCTGGGGATGTAGTAGCGGGTCATGACGTCCTGCAAAAAGAAAAGGCGAATAATCCAGCGTAAAAAACCAGGCGCGCTTTTTAGCAGAAGCTCAGGGTTTTGCTGTTCAACGCCTTGTTTACAGAAGAGCGGGGTGCTGGTGTCAATGTAGTAAAGCCTTTTATTATTTTCGGAGTCTCGCACCCAGTTGGAGAGCTGGCCGTCGATGGCCAGTTCGATATCGGGCTTGCTGGCGGAATTAAAATTCCAGATTTTGACGATTTCACGGATGGTATCTGCGATAAGGTCAAGGCTGGAGTTATCATCAAGATGATGAAT
>JBAVYC010001284.1:0-3423 GCA_049698595.1 Desulfobacterales bacterium
TGCCAGGACAGATCAGGGGGTAACCCCTTACAAACTCGCGGCCACTCGTGGAAGAAGGAATATAGCGGGCCTGTTGCGGTCAAAGGGCGGCATGTGGAAGTCTCAAAAGGATTTCGAACTGGTTGAAGCTGTCCGGAACATGGATTTAGATAGGGTCAAGACACTTGTTTCAGAAGGCGCCGACGTCAACGTAAGGGACATCGAGACAGAGTATTTAAAGGGTAAACAGCAATATTTTGTCACAATGCCGCTAATGATCGCCGTGGAAGCGGGGGATTTTGATATCGTAAAATTTCTTATTGATAAAGGCGCCGACATAAACGTTATATGGCTATTTAGGGGCAAAACATTTCTGTGCACGGCTATCAGCCGCAGGGATAAAGAGGTGGTAGAACTCCTGCTTGCCAATGGCGACGATCCCAACAAGAAATGCCTGACTAAAAAGACAGGGAAAAGCATTTTTGCCCCGTTGAGATTAGCCAATTTATTGGGTTATCGTGATATTGCAGGGCTATTAACCGCCAATGGCGCCACAGAAAACCCAAAAACCACAACAACCGGGACAGGCGCTGAAATCACGATCATCAATAACAGGAAAAATAATTAATTTAGATTTAAAGGTTGGGCGGCAAATTTTAATCACAGGAAGAGCGATCAGGAGCCGGAATGCTTGTAATCACTCAGGTACAATCAAAAAAAGAAAAAAGCCCATGATCTTTAATTCGATCGTTATCGAAATATATGATGATAAGTTTTGGATATCATATGATTTTTACCTGATATTCAAGTAGTCTTTTCCGAAAAGATTTTTCCATGGAACGACAGGAAACGTTGCAACCGTAGAGGGCATCTCACAGGTGGATGCACACAGTGGCTTGGCATCCGGACAATCTGTTTTAAACAATTTTAAACCAGTAAGATTGCCGGATTTTTCCCGCTTCCGATCAATCAGCCATCCGCCTTTTTACTGGTATTATAATGTTTGCTGAAGGGTTAGAAATTAGTGCATTTTGCAAAACCAATCAATAAGTTGCTTGACATAAATTCAATATCCATATATTCTTTATAATTACAGTGTGTTCGAGGATGTTTTCGTTGCTCGATGGCCCGACGATGAATAATCGCGATAATTTGGCTGTGTTGTTGCCGAGCCCATTCACAATATCATTTTAGACGGAGAAACCTGGATGAAGGATAGAGAAGATTTGAAGTTGAAAGCTGAGCTTGATGAAATCATGAAAGGTGTTGATATTATAATGAAAAAAGTTGAAACAGTTATGCCGGCCAACGAGGAGGAGACCCAGCCGGAAAACGAATAAATCAGCAGCGCTGAAAGTGGAAATAAATTTACTGCAAACCCAAACCGAATAAAACAACTAACAAAACGTAAAAATCAATTTTCTAAAACATTAAAGGAAAACGAATTCTTTTGGAGGATAAACTATGGCTTTGACCAAAAGTGATATTGTTGCATCAATTCACGACCTTGGTTTAACAAAGAAAAAATCAGTGGAAGTTATTGAACGCTTGCTTGAAATCATCAAACGCTCTCTGGAATCAAGTGAGGATGTCCTGATCTCAGGTTTTGGCAAATTTTGCGTCAAAGATAAGGCCAAACGCAAGGGTCGCAACCCTGCCACCGGTGAGGATTTAATGCTCAGGGGCCGAAGAGTCGTCACCTTTAAATGCTCCGGCAAGCTAAGACACAAAATCGACGGGTTGGAGTATTCAGACTAGAACCCTGACGCTGGCGAACCGGGGACAAAAAAGATCCCCTGCTGCAAGACTGCGACGAGCTCAGTCGCGTCACAGCAGGGTATCAAAGCAAAATTGCAGTTCGATGAAAAGGCAGTCCTCTATAGGCCGGAGTCTTTACAGTGAACGCAGAACCCATGAAATTCTGAACCCCTACCACATGTTTGCAACTGCTCAACGAATCAACAATTCAACCTATCAACCATAAATCAGCGTCCACCAGCAGAGCAGAGCTGGGGATATGAGGATGGCCCCTGGAAGGGACCGGGGCCACCTCTGCTGGGGGCCGCTGATTTACAAATCTATCCCATAAGCTTTTATTTTGGTGAGCAAAGAGGGGTGGCTGATTTCCAGAAGCTTTGCCGCCCGCGTGCGATTACCGCCGGGTTCAGCGAGCGCTTGGGAGATGAGCTTTTTTTCCACAACTTTCTGCGCATCCTTTAAGGATAATCCTTCAAAGACGGTACCCGCGCCGATGGGCCCGTCCTTGTTCATCAACTCCGCAGCGAAATGTTCGGGCAGCAGCAGCGAATCATCGGCAATCACCATGGCTCTTTCGATAACATTTTCCAACTGACGAACGTTACCGGGCCAATGATATTCCAGCAGCCGGGACATGGCATCCGGCGCCAAACCGGATACATCCTTAGCCAGAATTTCATTAAAACGGCCGATAAAATGCTTGCATAAAAGAGGAATATCTTCGGTTCGTTCGTGCAAGGGCGGAATTTTTACGGTTATGACATTCAGTCGATAGTAAAGATCTTCGCGAAAGCTGCCTTTTTTGACTTCTTCTTCGAGCTTTTTGGATGTTGCGGCGATAAAACGAACATCAATCTGCAGCGATTTTGAATCGCCCACTGGTCGAACCTCATTCTCCTGTAACACTCGTAAAAGTTTCACCTGCAGCGATAAGGGTAGTTCTCCAATTTCATCGAGGAATATAGTCCCCCTCTCAGCCTCTTGAAACAGGCCTTTTTTATCGCGATCCGCACCGGTAAACGCCCCCTTTTTATAACCGAAAAGTTCGCTTTCAAGCAAAGATTCAGGTATCCCGCCACAGTTTACGGGAACGAGGGGCCCTGCCGCCCGCATGCCGCCATAATGGATGCCCCGTGCGATCAACTCTTTGCCGGTTCCGCTGTCGCCAAGTATCAGTACGGTTGTTTTGTACTGGGCGGCTTTTTTCGATAATTGAAATACGGACTGCATGGCCCTGCTTTTGGCCACCATTTTGCCGAAATTAAAATCGCCCTCAATTTTTTGGATACGTTCTTTTAGTGACCGATTTTCCGCTTTTAAACTCTCGCGCTCTTCAGCCTTCTTCAATGTCAGATAGACTTCATCAGTTTTAAAAGGCTTCGATATATAATCATAAGCGCCTGATTTCATGGCTTTTATAGCCGTATCAATACTTCCGTAGGCTGACATCATGATAACGGTGGCGGCACCGATCCGGTCCCGGGACAATTTTAAAAATTCCATCCCGCCCATTTTCGGCATTTTAATATCGCAAAGTATAAAATCGTAAGCCGATTGTTGAATCATCTCAAGGCCTTTGGCTCCGTCAGCAGCTGTTTCGACCTGATAATCGGCCTTTTTAAGGACCGTTGCAAGCATGTGACGCATGTTCGCTTCGTCATCGATGATCAGCAGTCGCTTTTTAAC
>JBAVYC010001285.1:0-3309 GCA_049698595.1 Desulfobacterales bacterium
CTGCACAAATTGCCGTTGGAACAGCAGAAAAGCAATCAGCAGTGGGGCTACGGACATCAGCGTGGCCGCGGAGATGATCGACCAGTCCACGCCGGATTCCGGGGCACCGAAAATACCCAGTCCAACGGTCAAGGGCCGGGTTTCCACCGAGTTGGTCACGACAAGGGGCCACAGGAAATTGTTCCAGTGGTGGCTGATGGAGACCAGCCCATAGGCGAGATAGGTCGGGCGCGCCAAGGGCACATATACCCGCCATAAAACACCGAAGACGCCGCAGCCTTCAAGACGTGCAGCCTCTTCGAGTTCCTTGGGTATCGATTTAAATGCCTGGCGCAGCAGGAAAATGCCGAAGGCGCTGGCCATGTAGGGCAAACCGATCCCGAGAATGGTATCGATGAGTTCGAAGCGGGCCAAAGTCCCATAGTTCTCAACAATCAGAATTTCCGGTGTAATCATCAATTGTACGAGAACTAGGGCAAAAGCGATATCACTGCCGAAGAAGCGGTAGCGTGCAAAGGCATAGGCAGCCAGGGTGCAAAGCACCAGTTGGGCAGCTAAAATAGTGGAGACCAGAACGAAGGTATTGAACGCATAGCGAAGAAATGGTGCCTGGGACAGGGCTTCGCGAAAGTTGGCGAGTGTCAGCGGTGCGAAAATGTCGAAATGCACCGCGTATTCGCCGGGATGAAATGCCGCCCAAAATGCGTATGCCAGAGGTGCTATCCAGAGCAGGGCCAGAAACCACGCTGCGCCTGCGTCCAGCACACTTTGAAAATCGCGGGGTAAAAAACGGTATGTTTTCATCGGTAGTGGACCCGTTTATCCAGGAAGTAGAACTGCATGAGGGCCATCAGCGCCAGCATGCCGAGAAGGACGACGGTGAGGGTCGCAGCGTAATTGGTGTCAAAATAAGAAAACGCACTTTCAAAAATATAAAATAGCAGCAGATTGCTGGCGTTGTCCGGCCCGCCCTTGGTAAGTATAAACAGATGGTCGACCAGTTTAAAGGAATTCAGTACCGCATTGATCATGACAAACATGGTGGTGGGCATCAAGAGCGGAAACAAAACCCTGCGAAAATAGTACCAGCGTGTCGATCCCTCCAGCCGGGCCGCTTCTTCCAGCTCGGGCGGAATGTTCTGTAAAGCCGCGAGGTAGAAGATCATGAAAAATCCGGCCTCCTTCCAGATCGTCATGACAATAATGGACGGCAGGACCGTCGTCGGGTCACCCAGCCAATTGTAACCGCCGATCCCGAAAATACCTGCTACCTGGTCGATAAGACCGATATCCGGCGTATAAAAGAACAGCCATATATTGGCAACGGCGATCATCGGCAGGATGGTTGGTGTAAAATAGGCCATGCGGATCAGCGAACGCCCCGGCAGAGACCGGTTCACCAATAGAGCCATGATGATGGCCAAAACAATGGAGGTCGGAATCGTGCCGATTGCAAACCAGGCATTGTTGCTGAGGACTTTCCAAAAAATAGGGTCTGCAATCATCATTTCGTAGTTTGCCGGACCGACGAAACGGGACGGTCGGATGGCCGTTCCTTTCGAAAACAGACTGTCGACAATGGTGGCGACGGTTGGATAATGGGTAAAGGCAATTAAAAGGATTGCGGCCGGTGTCAGCAATAACCACCCGTAAACATGCTTCATGAAATTCCGTGACATTTTTTCGGGTCCTCAAACAGCATAGCAAACGAAAAGAGAGGGGTGGTATGGCCCCATAAGCACTAAGTTGTTTTGTAAACATTCAAAGGCTAAATTTATGCCGTACAGGGTTGTATGAAAAATTAACATCGAACAGACTGAACATTGAACGTCCAACGTTTTTAGTGCTTCCTGAGCAAAATAACCTAGCGCTTATGAAGTATTGCCCCCTCCCTCCTTTATTGACTGATTTATCTGTATTGCTTCAACAGTCGTTCTGACAGAGCCTGGGCTTCTTTAAGGGCGGCTTCCGGTGTTTTCGTACCGGTCAGAGCGGCCTGGATAGCATCGTCCAGGGCCTTGCGAACGCGACCGGTCTGGTAGGTTGACAATTCGGCGGTGGCATATTCAAGCTGGTCCCGGGCTACCGCGGCGTACGGGAAGTCCTTGACATATTGTTTCAGTTTGGGGGTTTCATAGGCCGCCTGGCTGATACCCATATAACCGGTCTTCATCGACCATTCGGCCGAACGTTCGGGGCTGGTCATGAATTTGATCAGCCGCATGGCGGCCTTACGTTCTTCCGCGGCGGTTTGTTTGAAGATGTAAAAATTGCCGCCTCCGGTTGGTGTACCGCGGCGCTTCTTGGCCGGCAACATGGCAACGCCGAAGTCGAACTTGGCCTTGCTTTTCACTATCGTCAGATTCCCGGTTGAATGCCACATAATGGCGGTTTTCCCCTCGAGGAAATTCTTTCGCAGAGTGCCCCACTCGATGGTACCTTCAGGCATACTCTTGTGCTTTGAACCCAGATCTCGCCAGAACTGCAATGCCTCGATAACCGCCGGACTGTCGAAGTACGTTTCGTTGCCGGCATCGTTCATCAGAACCTGGTCATTTTGCATGGTCAAAGCACCGAACATCCAGTAGGGGTAACCGGTGGAGGGGATCATTACGCCCCATTGGGATCCGTCCGCCTTGGTGAGCTTTTTGCCCATGGCGATCAGTTGGTCCCAGGTCTCCGGAGGCTTTTCCGGGTCCAGACCGGCTGCTTTGAAGGCCTCCTTATTATAGTACATGACGATGGTTGAACGTTGAAAAGGAATGCCCCAGGTCTTGCCGGCGGTTCGGCCGTTTTCCATCAGGGTCGGGTAGAAGGAATCCAGCCAGGCTTTTTCTTCCGGAGTTTCGGCGACGTCATCGAATGCGATGATGGCATCCTGTTCGATCATTTCGTAAATATCGATGGAAAACATCACCGACAATTGAGCCGGTTTACCGCTCCTGAGTGCTGCCAAGGCCTTGATGCGGGCATCGTTGTAGTTGCCGGCATAGATAGCCTTGACTTTGATGTCCCTATTCTCTTTCATGAAATCTGCGACCATACCATCCACAATTTTGGTCAATGGACCACCGACGGCGACCGGATAATACATGGTCAGTTCGGTTTCAGCCTGAGCCGGTGATATCATTGCCCAACAAAATGTAACTGCAACCACCACTATTATAAAATTCCTTTTCTTTAACATTGTTTCCCCCTCCTTTTTTTGAGTTTTTGTTTCTTCATCTTTTTTATTCAAAATTCGATGTTGGACGTTCGATGTTCATCTTGTAGCAAATTTTCCACAGCCTCCCAGCGTAAGAATAACTT
>JBAVYC010001286.1:0-15784 GCA_049698595.1 Desulfobacterales bacterium
ATCCACACCCGCGTTTTTACTTCGGACTGTTTTGGCGAGTTCGTACAGTTTTTTAACTTTCATTTATTCGCCTCTTTTCGATAATACCCTAACGATGCAAAAGCCGGAGGGCTTCAGAGTCAAGGCGTCAAGGGTGAAGCTGTACTTGTTTTACCGCAATCCCTTGACAACGCAGGATCTGAAGTCCTCCGGCTTTCCCGAAGGGTAAACAACATGGCAAAATCGACCCCCATCCTTCGAATTCACCAATGGAGGCATCCAAGAATTTGTCATTTTGATATTATATTTGAAATAATTGCAGACCATTATCTAATTTTTGCCATGTTGTTTATGCAACTAAGGGGTTTATTGGATAGCCTCTTCAAGCTCAATCTGCCTAATCGCTACTTGGAACCCGTTGCAGCCCTGAAAGTATAGGTTTTATAGCCGCCGCTGAGATTTTTAATCTCATATCCATATTGACTCAACACCCTGGCAGCGTAGTAAGATCTTTGGCCTTCGAGACAGTGTGCCCATACCTCCCGATCTTTTGGGATTTCTCCCATCCGTTTCCTGAGATCGTTCAATGGAATGTTTACAGAACCGTCAATATGTCCATTTTTATATTCAGATCGGTCGCGGACATCCAGCAGCATAATTTTTTCTTTTTCAAGATCTTCCCAATGGGATACTTGAACATCATTTCTCAACACATTGGCGGCAACCATACCGGCCATATTGACCGGATCTTTGGCGGAACCAAATTGGGGAGCATAACACAATTCGGCTTCTTCCAAATCGAAAACTGTGGCGTTTTTCTGAATTGCCATCGAAATAACATCGATACGTTTTTCGACACCTTCCCCGCCGACAGCCTGGGCACTAATGATACGACCGTCCCCTTTGCTGAAGATAAGCTTCAGACTGATGGCGTTTGATCCGGGATAGTAACCGGCATGCTGTGCGGGATGCAGATATACTTTTTCGAGTTGGGCCATCTCATCCCAAACCGCCATATGCCTGAGGGTTTTTTCTGAGGGACCTGTGAAGGCCACAACCAGGCCCATGATACCGACAACTGAAGTTCCCTGGACCCCCCTAAAAGATCTGTCCCGGCCCATAATGTTATCGGCGGCGATACGCCCCTGACGGTTGGCCGGACCCGCCAGTGGTATCACCCCCCAGTGGCCGGTAACGATATCCCTGACTTCAACGGCATCTCCAACTGCCCAGATTTTTGGATCATTCGTTCGCATATGGTCATCCACTTCTATACCTCCGCGTGATCCGATTTTCAACCCGGCATCCTGAGCCAATTCAGTCTCCGGGCGGACGCCGATAGAAAGGATCACCAGGTCGGCCTTTTCAACCTGTCCGGAATTCAATTGGACGGAGATGGAACGATCACCATTATGCTGAAAACCAACGACAGTTTCGTTCAGCCGCAGTACGACCCCGTGTTTCAATAATTCGTCATGGATGGGCGCCGCCATTTCCGGGTCCAGCAGGGGCATCACCTGGGGCTGCATCTCTACGATGGTGACAGTTAATCCAAGCTTCCGCAAGTTTTCGGTCATTTCCATGCCGATATAACCACCGCCCACGACCACCGCGCGCTGTGCCTTGAATTCGGCGATTCGCGCTTTGATTTGACGACTGTCCGGTATGGTTCTCAGAGAAAAAATTCCCGGCAGATCGATCCCCGCCAAAGGTGGCTTGATCGGGCTGGCGCCAGGGGCCAGAACCAGGACGTCATAAGTTTCATAGTAAGTTTCACCGGTTCTAAGATCTTTGACCTCGATCCGGCAGTTTTCACGATCAATCGCGATAACTTCCGACTGCAGCCGCACTTCGATTTCAAATCGCTGCCGGAACATCTCCGATGTGGCCATAAGAAGGCTTTCTTCCTTTTTAATCACATTTCCCACATAATAGGGTAAGCCACAGTTGGCAAACGAAACGTATTCGCCCCGCTCGAACATAATAATTTCCTCAGTTTCAGAAAGTCTGCGGGCCCTTGCAGCACAGGAAGCCCCGCCGGCAACGCCGCCGACAATCAAAATCCGCCTTCTTCTCATGATATCGCTCCTTTAAGAGTTTGTCCGCTAACCGGTACGATTTTCAACCCCACTTATGGCTTAACGCAAATCACTCAATGAATTTTTTATCTGTATCGGTTGGCAAAAATAGTAAAGAATCCTGGCCCAGAGGACCTGGTTTTCGATGTTAGAATAAAATTTTATTCGTCGCAATGCAAATCTATTTCGCCATCATCTCAGCTTCCTGTAAGCTAGCGTAACCCAAATCAATTGCAAGAAAAGAATAAATTTCTTCAGATATGTTGATGCCCTGGGCTAATTTTATTCTAAAATCTTCATACAGCAATCTTAGTGTTCTGCGAGAATAGCTTGCGAGTTCACCACGCAGATAGGTCTCAAAAGATATGCAATCATCCGTGTCGGCAAAGGCTGAAAGAGGCCTTGCCTGTCTCATCATATGGGGATATTTCTCTATCACCGCAACTTGCCACTTGAGTTGAATATCCAGAATTCTATCAAAAATATGATCGTCCATCTGTCCATCTATCTGTTTGTTCATAATCGCATATTTTTGATGCATCAAATTCAGGCCTGTCCGTTGGGCAACTTCAAGATCATCCAAGTAGCTTTCCAATGTTCTCAAGGACCACGCCATAAATTGAGCCTTTCTATGGATGCGCAAACTGTCCAAATCCTCTTTGCATCTGCATATGCCATTTGTTGGTACCCTGATAAACATATCCAGTTCGATGTCTAATATCGCAGAAATAAGTGTTTTTTTCTTTCTAAATTCCTCAGTATTTTGCATAAGATATTTCCCGACGGTGAACTATGCTGCAGAAAGACATAAGGAGTGGAAAAATTTAAGCAGTTAAAACAAAATGATTTCTCAGATCAGAATTTGTAATTTTTTTTTGTATTCGGGGAGCATGTTCGACCAAAAAATCACTGGTTGAATTAGTTAAGCCTTCATTCTTAAGTGTATCGATAAGCATCGCACAAATATTTTCAATTACCCCTATTTTTGCATTATAATCCATTAGCATTACCAGTTCAGAAATTTTTGTATATATGGCCTTTCCCAATATCGGCAATTCCTCAACGGCCTGATGCATCCACTTATAGTAGGGGCTATAAATCCTGTTCAACAAAAAAACTAAAGATAGGACATCAGAACAAAATTGGGCTTCCGCGTGGCGAACTGCAAAATAATCTTCCCTTTGCAAGGAGCGCCTAAAATTATATTGGCCTGACTGACCGATGGTCATACATCTCGAGGCAATTTTCTTGATTCTGATATCTTCAGGATAAAACAATAATAACCGATTTCGCCACTCTGTAAAAATGCCACTGGGATCATAAAACACTTTTCCATTTGTGCATACAGATAGGGCCTGTTCCGGAAGCCCTAACCACTCCATCAGGTTCTGCGGTGGATGATCCAAGCCTGAATATATCCGGTAGAAGGCTTTGATTTCAATTACCCCCTCCCGGCCCTCTTCCCCGGCACTTATTTTTCTGGGCCCGAAGCCGGCAAACTCTCGGGGCAAATTCCGATATGCTTTTTCCAGGGCATCGCCGATTTGATGGTAATCCTCTTCTACCAACCAGAGACAAAATCCCGGCCCCCAGTCATGGTCTCTAGAAAATTTATCATCATAGCCAAAACACTCAGATCCGGGACCTACGAGCCCGGCAGCTATACGATTGGCGTAATCGCCGAACTTTTCCTGTATCAGCGGCAAGCCATGTACCTTAAAATACTTTTCGGCGAGATCAAGACCCTTCATTACAGGAACTCCAACGGACACGCCATGAAACCCTTCGCAGACCGTCAAGCAAGGCGGCTGCTATAGGTGCTTCGGTCGATGAGATCATGCCCCCTTGGGCTATGATTTCGCGTGTCCCAAACGATCCCTTAACTGGTTCAGGAATAGAATAAAAATGAGGATCCCCCCCCACAACGCCATGGTGAGATGCGCACTCATGCCGAGGAGGTTAAGACCGCTCGAGATGACCTGAAGTATTAGAAGTGCCAGCACCAAGCCCATCATTTTACCAAATCCGCCAAAAGGGTCTACTCCGCCCAGCACTGCGGCCAGGATGGTAACCAAAAGGTATGAGGATGCGTAGCCCGCTTTGGCCGAATTGAATCGGGAGATCATGATCAAAGCGGCAATCCCGCAGTAAAGACCGGAAAGGGCATAAATTTTCAATGTCACCCGCTTGACCCGAATTCCTGAAAAAAGGGTAGCCTGCTCGTTGGATCCCATCATATAGACGCTTAGGCCGAAGGTTGTTTTGCGTAGGAGCAGGCTCATAAACAGAGCGCAAGCAATAAAAATTAGGATCGGCATTGGAATGCCCAGAATCATTCCGTTTCCAATAAATATGATTGGCTCGGGAAAACCGGAGATCACATAACCTTTGGTTAGTGAGACATTTAATCCTTGAATGAGCGTCATGGTTCCGAGTGTGGTCAGAATAGGGGATACGGAAAGATAGGCGATGATCCAGCCATTTAGCAGCCCGATGATCATCGAAATTGCAAGACCGGCTAGGACTGCACCCATCATGACGAGCGCCGCAGCCGTTACTGAGGTACCTGCCGGTATGAAGTGGGTAAGAATATAGGCCGTCACGATTCCGGCCATGTTGGCGGAGGCAATGATCGCCAGGTTGATGCCGCCGCTCAACATGGTGATCATCATCGCCATTGCGAGAATACCAAGCTCAGGGACCTGACTGGCCATGGACTGCAAATTGGCGATTCGAAAAAACTGATCCGGAAGTACTATCGAAAAAATTCCCGTGAGCGCCAGAAGCAAAACCACCAGGTAGGTGCTGGTCGCCCCCCTTCTGATCCCCAATAATCCGGCAATTTTCTGCATGTCAAACATCAATCTTTGCATACCGCCTTTCTTCAAGCTTCTGATTGTATGCCGTAATACTTACGCTGGCCAGGATAATTAAGCCAATCACGACTTTGTGCCAGTAGGAAGAGACACCCAGCAACGCAAGACCGTTTTGCATGACGGCAATCAGGGTAACCCCCAGCACGGTTCCGAACACAGTCCCGGCCCCACCTGCCAGGCTGGCCCCACCGAGGATAACCGCAGCAACGACTTCCAGTTCGCGGCCAACGATGCTGTTGGGAGCGACGGTCTGAACGAGTTGGGCCTGAACAAGTCCTGCAATCCCGGCCAACATGCCCATGAAGCAATATACAAAAAAGTGAAGCCTGAGCAAGTGAAAGCCTATTCGTTTGGCAGCATCCATATTACTTCCCATGGCGTATATCTGCCGGCCTACCGAGGTTCTGTTCATTAATACAGCAGCTAACGCGATGACTGCCAACAATGCAATTATGGATAAAGAAAAACTATATATGGTACCGTCTGCAGTTTCGACTTCAAACAAACTGAAACCTTCAGCAAACCAATCCGGAAAATTATAAATCCATTTCCCGCGGGTGACAAAAATTAGAACGCCATAAAACAAATTTAAAGTTGCGATGGTGATGATAATCGAATGGACGCGAAGATAATATACCAGCAACGCGTTGATCGCCCCAATGGCAATTCCTATCAAAATGGGAAGCAAAAAAGCAATCAGCCAATTTCCACCAAGCTTGATGATGATCGTCGCCATAATATATTGGGCAACGGTTGCCGTGGCTGTAAAAGAAATATCGATCCCGCCGGAAATGAGAACCACCATCAATCCAATGGCCATGATGCCCAAAAAAGAATAACTTACCAGTATGTCGAAGAGATTCTCGAGGGTAAAAAATCCATCGGTTAGAAAGGTCAACAATAGCCCGAGACCGATGATAATCAGCAGTAGATAAAACTCAGCGCTTCGCAGAAACTTTATCACTTTAGCTCGCATTGATTTTCTGTCCCAGGTCATATTCTGAAATTTCGGACGGAGTATATTCGCCTGATAACCTTCCTTTGCGCATTAGCAGGATACGGTGGCAGTTACAATACACCTCGGCAACTTCATCGGATATCAGAATAATGCCCATTCCTTGAAGAGCCAGGCGATTGATGATGTCATATATCCCCATTTTAGCCGCGATATCGACACCGACGGTGGGGGAATCCAAAATAAGAATTTTCGGCTCGGTGGCGATCCATTTAGCAAGAACGACCCGTTGCTGATTACCACCGGAAAGCGAATTGACCGCAACATCCGGATCTGCAACTTTGAGATTTAATTCAGCAATCCGTTGTTCGATAAACTGCTGTTTTTTGATGGGATCAATTAGATGAAGTTTGTTTACAAGGGTGTCCAAAACCGCAAGGGTAATATTGCTGCTCACCGGTTGGGGCATCACCAAGCCCAAGGTCATTCGATCTTCGGGGACATAGCCGATGCCTGCGGCGATGGCCTCCCAATTGGAAGCCAACTGCACCGTTTTTCTATTTAAACGAATCTGCCCGGATTCAGGCGGATTCAGGCCGAACAGCGATAAGGCCAACTCGGTCCTGCCGGACCCCAGCAGCCCTGTAATGCCAATGACTTCTCCCCTGTGGAGACTAAAGGAAATATCGCTATAATTTCCTCGTTTGCTGAGACGGTCCACTTCGAGGATGGTTTTTTCTCGATTGTAATCACTTTCAATCGGTTGAAAGCAAATATCCTGCCCTGTCATTAAAAATGAAAGCTTGCGATCGTCAATGTCACGAGCGATATAGGTCCCGACTTTTTCCCCATCACGCAATATGGTGACTCTTTCTGCGATTTCCATCACCTCGTCAAGTCGGTGGCTAACGAAAACTGTAGTAATGGTTTTATTTTGTAAATCCTTGACGACGCGAAAAAGCGCATCAACCTCCTGACGCGTTAAAGAGGCCGTGGGTTCATCCATGATAACCAGCCGGGCATCTGCCGCGATGGCCCGGCAAATAGCGACAATCTGGCGATCGGCTACGGGCAGATTTTCTACCAGACGATTTGGATCCAACGCTACGCCGATTTTTGCCATGGCTGACTCGGCTGTTTGGCGAATTTTTTTCCAATTAACCAAAGCACGCCCGGCTTCAAGATGTTGATGGATACCGATATTTTCAGCCACGGATAGATTCGGAAATAGAGAGTGATCCTGATAGATCACCTGGATGCCCATCTGAGTGGATCGAGCCGGTGTCAGTTCTCTTTGAACCGCCCCGTCGATGATGATTTTGCCGCCGGGATCAGGCGAATGGACCCCTGCTACGATTTTGACCAGGGTGCTTTTCCCGGATCCGTTTTCACCGACGATGCAATGGATTTCACCCGCCTGCAGACTGAAATCGATCCTTTGCAGTGCCTGGACACCGTGAAAAAGTTTGCTGATATGGTGCAGTTCTAAAAAGCTGTTCGGGCTCATTTTATAAAACCGCCATCATACCTAATTGAGGTTCGTTCTATCTTCGGCCAACTTTGCATTGTGTCGGTTGGGTTGGGCCTATCTCGGGTTATGTTGGGTTTCGTTTCACTCAACCCAACCTACACTTTGCTAATTCTATTGTGCAATGCGAAACCCAACAATACCCGATTTTAGAACCGCGCGCGAAAATTGAAAAGTCCCACACATCGTCCCGTTGCCGGACTTTAGAATTAAAACCCCAACTTATCTGCATTATCTGCCGTGATATCGAGGATAGCGTCAAATTTGATCAACCTGGCGGCCTGATCCACGTTCGCAGGACCCAACCCTTTTACCTCCATACCATTTTTAATTTCCGCCTTGTCGATCATTTTCTTGGCCACCGCCACCATGGCATACCCGGCGTCTTTAGGATCCCATAAAAAACCGTGCTGCATGCAGTTTTGTTTGAGATAGGGTGCGGCATGGCTGGGGATCACGGTCCCGACAACCTGAACTTTACCGCATAGTTTCTTTTTCTTTAAAACCTGAGCCGCCCCGATGGGACCCAAACTGCCAAAACCGACAATTCCTTTGAGATTCGGATAGGCTTTTAAAAGCCCAAGGGTCTGTTTGTACGCCTCATCCGCGCTTTCCCCGCAGGGAATCCGTTTGGTGACCAGCTTCATGCCCGGATATTTGTCTTTTACATAGGCCAGGCCGACATCGGCCCAGTAGTTGTGAAGGGGCACGGTCAAGGATCCTACGAAAAGTGCGAATTCGCCTTGGCCCCCGATAAGTTGGGCCAGTTTTTCAAAGTTCATTTCGCCGAATTTGGCATTATCGATGGTCTCAATATCCCAATCGGTTCCCTTTTGTTCGGGAGATTCATGGGTCAACACAATAATTCCTTTGCTTTTGGCTTTGTTAAACACGGGAACCATGGCGGTGGCGTCGTTGGGCACCACGCAAATAGCATCCACGCCTTTTGCAATCAGATCTTCAACGATCTTGACCTGCTGGGCCGGATCTGCCTCAGAGGGACCCACTTGATAGGCCTTTACGCCGAGGCTCTTGCCGGCCTCATCGACCCCCACCTCCATTCGATTAAACCAGGGGATTCCGGTAATTTTGACCACGACCGCGATTTCGGCATCTTTTGCCATAACCGTGCTCGGTAAAATAAAACCCAAAGCACACACAAACAACAATAGATGTTTCAAGGTAATAAGCTGTTTCATTTTCCTTTCCTCCTTTCCGGTGTATGATGGTTAAAAACGACCTCAGGGTCTAGTTTATACGCATCACCTGAGACCGGCTACGATTCATGCGGAGTCCAATGCAACAGCATCCGGATTCAACGGTCTCTCCCTGCCCTATGAACTTTTTGAAAAATATAAACCCAACAGATCATTCTTAAGCGCGGGATTGCCGATCATCGGCAGATGTCGTGTTTTCATCGTATTTTCAAGGTTCTTCACATCGTCCTTTGAAATCTCCTTGATTTCTCCGACGGCCAGCGCTTGCAAAATCGAAACCGCCGAGGTTTCCAGTATGTCCGTGAGCTCAAACGCCCTTACGATATCGCCGGGGCTCATGATCACCAGGCCATGGCTCTCCATAAGAAATGCATTGTATTTCTGCAAATAAGGCTTGAAATTATCTGCCAGTCGCTGGGTGAGGGGCTCGCCGTAAGGGACAACCGGAACCGGTCCGACCTCAACCACTGTCTCAGGAAATATCGGCCGCATAAGCCAATTTCTGCCCTTTGTAATCGCAAAGGCATTCGTGACCGGTGGATGACAGTGGATGACCGAATTAATATCCGGACGGTCCTTGAAAAAATTTAGATACATGGGCGTCTCACCACTCGGTTTCAACGACCCTTCAATGATATTGCCGGCGAGATCGATAAAAACGAGATCGTCTGCTTTCAGATTGCCCTTGTACACCCGGGTCGGCGTAATTAATAAAAGATCCTCCTCGAGCCGATAAGACAAATTGCCGCCGTGACTGGTCACATACACTCTTTTGCCGAGCAGCCTGCAGACCGCCAAAAAGTCCCTGACTTGTTTATCATATTTTTCCACATATTTCATCTGTTGGCCCTTTATTTAATGAATTTTGAGTTTCATTGATGATACCTCTAATTCAAACGACTGCATCCGTCTATCAATGGGTGCCGGGTCACTGCATAAAGGTGATTTAAAATTGATAGGCCGCATGTTATTCGTCTTCGTATTTGGTATTCTTAAAATCCTCAAGAGACATACCGCGGCTTTCGATTTCATCGAGTATGAGTTCGACCGCCCAACGCGCGCCATCCCCGACGACAGCACAGCACTTGTCGTCAAGTTCATGGGCGCCTGCATCTCTGAATGCCTGTTTATCATCGTCATTCCTCAGATTGAAGGGCCTGCCGAATATTTTCTTATGAATTTCGGAGCAGGTTACGCTGCCGTATTTTTCCATATACTTATCGTGCAGTTTCGCAGCCATTCCAAACGAGTCATACTTTTCTTTGCGCCCAAATGTAGTCGCCTCTTCCTTTCTCGTTCTGCCGAAGAGTGTGCTCATCACCATAATACCCCCTGAGTATCCTCCGCATATGCCATCAATGCACTCTCCGGCACCACCGGCCAGGCCGCTGCTGGCTTTGTAGACCCAATCATTTTTTAATCCTAGTGTGTCCTGAATTGCGGCGACTGCACACTGGGCACATCCCCGGTAATCCTGCTCGTACTTAAACCCAAGATCATAGGCCTTCTGCATCATTTCTTTTTTATCCATACTAATCCTCCTGAAAAAAGTATTGTTACTAGGTTGCTAATTATATGTCGCTCCCCCGTCGACAATGATGTTTTGTCCTGTTATGTATCCGGCATATTCGGAAGCCAGAAATAAAACGATATACGCCACATCCTCCGGCAAACCGAATCTGCCGACGGGGATTCTCTTTATATATTCCTTTCGTTTAGCGGGATCCGGCTCGCGGTCCCGCAGGAGATCCGTCTCGATCAGGGCCGGCAATACGGCATTCACCGTAATGCCGCGTGGAGCGAGCTCTTTTGACAGCGCCCGCACCAATCCGTTGATACCGGCTTTGGAAGCAGAATAGAAAGCCGAGCCGCCGCCACCGGTGATTGAGCCGGCCGAGCCGATGCAGATAATTCGACCCGCCTTCTGCGATATCATATACTTTGCTGCAAAGTGGGTGATGTAATATGCACCGGAAAGATTGATCTCTATCCCCTTTCGCCACAGGTCGCAGGAAAGCGCTTCTATGTCCGCCGGTGTTGTGAAGCCGGCACAGTTGACCAGAACATCCAGACTGCCGAATTTGTCTACCGTATCTTCACACAGCTTTTCCATATTTTCAGGGGAAGTAATGTCACCGGCATATGTTGCATAGGATGCTTTTATCTCGCGCAGAGAGTCTTCCAGTTTTTTCAACCCGGCGATATCTCTTTTGACCGGGATATAATCGACCATTACATTTGCACCGCATCTGGCGAAGAGCGTGCTGATTGCAGCACCAATCCCGCGTGCACCTCCCGTCACAATGACCGTCTTGCCTTGAAACTCAAATCTCATGGTAAGCCTCGCAATAGTTGTTCATCCAATATTCGTTAATCGGCAATCACAAGCTCAATGCCAAGATTTTGAACGATTTCTCGATAATTATCTGAAAGACCGTCATCCGTAATGATCGTTTGCACGTCAGTTAGACTGGCAAAATACGTGATGCTGATCATACCGAATTTGCTTGAATCCGCAACCAGGATAATCTGTTTTGCCGAACCGATCATCGCCTTTTTTATGTCCGCTTCGAAATAAAAATAGGTGGTCAGGCCGAGGCTTTCGTCAATACCGGCTGCAGAAATAAACGCTTTATCGGCCCTGTTATTTTTTATGAGATCACAGCCTTCACGGCTGTGAAACACATTCGAATCTCGATTAAAATACCCTCCGGAAAGGATGAGATTGGCATTTTCGCGATAATAAAATTCAGCCGCAGTCTGAAAAGTATAGCAAAGGACTGTTAACGGAAGCTCCTTGTTGAGGGACTTGACGATAAATGGCGTTGTTGTACCGGAGTCAAAAAAGATGGTTTCATTTGGTTTTACAAAAGAGGCGGCCTTCATGCCTATTTTACTCTTTTCAGGTACATTTTTCTTTGTTTGCTCGCTGACTCTATACAGATCATTGAATGGCGGTTGCGAGACAATAATTGTCGCCCCCCCATGGGTACGCTTAACAAGTCCGTCATTTTCCAAGTCCTGGAGATCTCGTCGAATGGTCATACCCGAAACATTGAGTGTATTCGCAATTTCCGTCACTGCCATCGTTTCCTTCTGGAGCAGGAGTGTGATGATATTTTTCAGCCTTTTTTTTCTTTCGTAGGACATAGTCCAAAAGGGGCAAGAAGTGTATCAGTGACGGTTGAATCCTTAAAAACTGTTTATTTGAACATTTTGTTGAACATTTTTATAATAATGTCAAGAAAAATAATCAAAATATGAACATTTTATAAAATTAACCGATTAAATAAACATATTTTTTTCCTAAATCTGCTCAAAGAAAGAAAAAACCTGCTGTTTATGCAACGTTTAGACAGCCCCTACCCGGACAGGAAGGCCCATCTCTCGGCCGAGCGTCTCCAGTGGGGTGAGATCCTGCTTTTTTAAAGAATGGACATTCTCCATTTTATAGTATCTTCCCAAGCCCCTGTACTTGCTGATACCGAGGCGATGAAAAGGAAGCAGTTCAATGGCCTCAACGCGTTCCAATTCATATTTTAAAAAATCAAACATGTCCTTTTGGGTGTTCAAGGAATCATTGAAGCCGGGAATCACCGGAATCCGAACAATGAGGGGCGAAAATGCGGCACTGAGCTTTTTCAAATTCGCGAGGATTAATTTATTGGAAACGCCTGTGTGCTGTTTGTGCAGATCAGAGTCGATGTGTTTGAAGTCATAGAAAATCAGATCGAGCTCGTCGATGAGATGGTTGAATGCCTGCCAGGCGACATTTCCGCAGGTTTCAATGGCCGTATGGATCTGTTCCCGCCGGCAGGCCCGGCAAACATGCATCAAAAAACCCGATTGCAGCAGCGGCTCGCCGCCGGAAAACGTCACGCCGCCGCCGGAATTTTCAAAATAGCTTTTGTCTTTGCAAACTTCATGCATCAGCTCCGGGACGGAATAGGCATGGCCCATGAGCTTACGGGCGCTATAATAACAGGCCTCTGTGCACAGGCCGCAGCCCTTGCAGATTTCAGGATCGGACAGTAATCCGAAATAAGAATCGATTCGAATCGCATGGTTGGGACAATGCTCAATACAGCGATGGCAGGCAGCGCATTTTTCAACATCGTACATTACCTCCAGTCGTGAAAGCTGTGATTCCGGGTTTTGGCACCACTGGCAGCGCAGAGGGCAGCCTTTCAAAAATACCACCGTGCGGATCCCGGGCCCGTCTTTGGTGGCAAACCTTTCGATGTCGAAAATCAGACCGCTTTTCTCATGCGCCATGGGGACACAAGTTATTGCTGCTCGCTTTATCGGGAAGCTATCTGGAATCTTTCCTTTAGGTTATCGTATAAAGCCAAAAATTGGCGATACTGATTTTCATAGACATCATGGCCCTCGGGATGGTGAATCTCCTGGTTAAAAGTAATGATCCGGCCCACAGCCTCAGGGATCGACCCAATGAGTCCCAGTGCCTGAGCGCAAATCAGCATATTCCCCACCAGGCCGGTATCCGGTAAACTGACAGTCCGAATAGGCTTGCGCATGATCCGGCCAAGTGTGTTCAACCAGTTGGTACTCTTAAGCCCTCCACCGACGGCCATGATCTGATCGATTCGAATACCCAGTGATTCCACCGTTTCGACACAATGCCGCAGGGCAAATGATACGCCTTCCATGATCGCCTTGATAAAATGGGCCTTGCTGGTACCCAAATTGATTCCGAAGTATACCCCACGAGCTGCGGAATCCCAGTATGGTGTACGCTCTCCGTTCAGGTAGGGCAAAAAGATCAAACCATCCGCACCGTCGGGAACTTCTTGGATGGCAGTGTTGTATTGTTCGAAAATATCAACTGAACCTTGGCTGTCGGCGGCGGTTTGATCGAAGGCATTTTTGAACCAATTCAGTGACTCGCCCGCGGTTTGGGTAATCCCCAAAATGACCCATTTGTCCCTCAGGCAGTAATGCCAGCATAGGGTTCGGTCACGGGAATCGGGCAGGGGTTGATCGGAACATACTGCGACGACACCGGCCGTGCCGATGATGAGGGTAACCTGGCCGGAATCTATCATTCCCGCACCTAAGGCGGCCGTCGAACAGTCGGCACTACCGTTGGCGACCGGTGTTCCAGCCTTGATTCCCGTCAACTGCGATGCTTCCCGGCTGACGGTCCCGATGATTTCGTCGGAATGCATGACTTCGGGGAACAAGTGATCCGGAATTTGAAATAGCTCAAACATGGTCTTAGACCATGTTTTTTCGATACTATTGAACAATAGTGTCCCGCTGGCATCGGAATAATCGGTCACCATAATATTGGTAAGCCGGTATTTGATGAAATCTTTGGCGATCAGTACATGGTTGACCCGGAGCCAGATCTCCGGCTGGTTATCCCGGACCCACTGCAGCTGGGGTGCGGTGTAAGTAGTTGTGGCAACGTTCTGGGTTTCCCGGAACACCAGCTGCTTCTTTTCCGGATCCCGGTTGATTTCATTGACAACGTCAATGCTCCGCTGATCCATCCAGGTAATGGCCGGCCTCACAATCTGGTTGTGCCGGTCCAGATACACCTGTGTGTGCATTTGTCCACAGATACCCACCCCAGCGATTTGCTCAAACTCACGCCGATAGGACTGCCTGAGCTTGCTGCAGCAATCAAGGAAGCCTTGCCACCAGGCATCGGGATCCTGTTCCGCGAATCCCGGTTGAGATGCGACAATCTGATATTCGCAACCGGCTGAGGCAATCACCGCACCCGAAGTATCTACCAAGCCCACCTTGATTCCGGTGGTTCCCACATCAATGCTTAAAATAATCGCCACGGTTCTTCTCCGACTTAGTTATATCATTGATGTATGGGATGCCCTGCCACCAGGGCACCCCATCAGGCATGATCCTATTTGAATTGGTTCAGATATTTATTGAAATCGACAACATTGTTGGAATCGATGACCTCGGTCTTGGTGAAAATGACCTCGGGGACTTTCTCCCCGCTGATCATTTTCAGGGCCGCCTGGACACCTTGAATCCCCATCTCCGCCGGGAACTGGGCCACGGTGCCGACCATTTCCCCTTCCTTGACCGATTGCAAGGCACCGCTGACGGCATCATAGCCGAGCACCTTGATATCTTTGCGCCCAGCGGCCTTGCAGGCCCGGATAGCGCCGAGCCCCATATTATCATTACTGGCGAAAACAAAACCGATATTGGGATTGGCCTGCAAGATGTTCTGGAAGACATTAAAGCCTTGTTCCACCTCCCAATTCGCCGTCTGCTCGGCCACAACTTTGACTTTGCCTTTGGTCGCATCGACAAAACCGTTGCGCCGGTCCGCGGCATTCTGTTGACCGCTGATTCCGGTTAAAATGGCCACCTCCAAGCCATCAATTTTCAAATTATCCAAGGCATACTGGCCGCCCATTTTAGCCCCGTCATAGTTATTCGTTCCGATGTAAGGCACCGGCTTCAAACCGGCTTCTTTGACGGCCGCAGGATCGATCCGGGTGTCCAGATTCACCACCGGAATGCCCGCTTTCTGGGCCTTTTTAATGGCGCTGATCAAACCGGTCGAGGAACTGGGTACCACGCAGATGGCATCAACCTCACGGATGATCATGTCCTCAATGATGCGAAGCTGCTCATCTGCACTGCCGTGTCTTTCGCCGGCCTGTACCAGCAGGTCAACGCCCTGTTTCTCTGCTTCTATCTTGGCGGCGTTAACCATCGTAACGAAATATTCGTTGTTCATCGTCATGGGGATGAAACCGATAACCTTTTTTTCCGCAGCACCAACAACCGTGCCGATACTGACGCAGAGCAAAATACAAAACACGGTGAACAGAACTTTTTTACCTTTCATGTTTAACCCTCCTTATTTCTATTTGCATTTTTATGTACCAACATGGATAAGAAATTATAGCGTCGATTGATCCTCGGGTTCCATCCCTCCTTTCATTTTGGATTTATAATCTCTAATCCCCCTTGAACGCTTTGATACGGTCGATAAAAACAGCACCGATAATCACCATGCCGATGATGATTTGCTGGTAGTAAGCCGAGACATTCAGAAGCGTCAGCCCATTGCGCAGGGTTCCGATCATCACGGCGCCCAGAAGCGTGCCGAAAATAAATCCTTCTCCCCCGGCTAAACTGGTCCC
>JBAVYC010001287.1:0-8727 GCA_049698595.1 Desulfobacterales bacterium
GAATCTATGTCATGGAAGAGGGACAAATCTCTTTTGAAGGCAATAAAGACGAAGCACTCAATAATGAGCATTTGAAGGAAATTTTTTTGGGAATGTAGGTAAAACGAGGTCTGGGTCGTGCTTTGGCCGGATGTATCTAATAAAGGTTTGAAGACCCATGTTTAGCGAAGATACCATCCTATTATTCTATGAGATCACCGACGTCATTATCGCCGGACTATCCACCGGTTCCGTATATGCCCTGATGGCCGTGGGCATGACCCTGGTCTACGGTGTGACCAAGGCTTTTAATTTCGCCTATGGGGATTTTTTTAACATGGGCGGATATTTTGCCTGGATTCTGATTTTCGGCATCGGCTTTCAATTCGGTGGTTACCTGGCGGTGCTGCTCATTGTGCTGCCGCTGATGTTCGCTGTCGGGTATGGATTGGAAAAACTCATGATAGCGCCCTTAAGGAAGCGCGCAGACTGGGAAAACAAGGTCATGATGTTGACCCTGGGACTGGCGCTTTTTCTATCCAGCCTGTATACGGTGGTCTTCGGTGTTAAAATGAAATCTCTGCCGCCCATTCTGGAGGGGACGCTCGAGGTTGGCCAGCTGGTGTTTGGCTACCAGGACATCATGATTTTTGTGATGTCTCTGGGCGGCATCCTGCTTTTTGGCTGGCTGCTCAACAACACCCGCACCGGCATGGCTGTAAAGGCCGTCGCCCAGAACCCGATAGGGGCAAAAATTGTGGGTATTCCCAAAGAGCGGATTTTTGCCGCTACCTTTGCTATCTCGACAGTCATGGTGGGCTTCGGCGGAATTCTCTTGAGCCAGAAGTGGTTCATCAATCCCATGTCCGGCGGTACCATCATGATCAAGGCCTGGGTGGTAACGGCATTGGGCGGTATGGGCTCCATCCGCGGCGGTCTTTATGCCGCCTTCATCATCGGCATGTTGGAAGCATTTGTGGGCTGGTTGTTCGGCATGAGTTACGGCATCATAGCACTCTTTATTCTGTTGTTGGCCACCCTGGCACTGCGGCCTCAGGGTCTGATGGGGAAAGGCGAGTAAGGTATGCGATTAAAGCACATGGCGATAATCATCGGCGTTGCCTATGGGATCATGGCTGTTTTGCCCATCTTTGTGGGAGACATTAGATTCATCATGAACATTATGATCATGTGTCTCATCTGGGCCGTGGTGGCCTCTTGCTGGGATGTGATGATGGGATTTGCCGGTATCTTCTCATTCGGCCAGGTGGCCTTTTTCGTCATGGGTGCCTACTGTTCCGGTATTCTTGCCATCGAATATCACGTGACCCCGGTAGTGTCCATTCTGATCGCCGGTCTGTTTACTGCCGGCATGGGCGTCCTAGTGGGGCTGCCCTGTCTTAAACTGGCTGGACCCTATGTGGCCCTGGTGACATTTGGCGTGCACATGGCCCTGCAGCCGACATTAAGAGGCGAAATCGGACTTGCCCTGGGATCCGGCGGCTCGGTGGGTCTCTTGACCATACCGCCCATCAGCATCTTCGGCTATACTTTCAGCTCCGTCAATATCGTCCCCACTTTCTACTTGACGCTTATCGTATCCCTTACCTGTGCGCTGATCATTATGTTCGTGATTAAATCCTACTGGGGCGTTGCCTTTCTGGCCCTCAAGGATTCCCAGGAATTCGCCATGAGCCTGGGCATCAGTGCCTTTAAGTATAAACTGATGGTCTTTGCCCTGACCTCCTTTTTAACCGGTATTATCGGGGCCTACTACGGCCATTTCTACGGTGTGCTCTCTTTTCGCATGCTGGATATGGACCTGTTCAGTATACTGATGGTCATGATGCTGGTGGGCGGTCTGGGCCATTTTCCCGGCGCCATCCTGGGCGCTTTTCTGGTGGTAGCCGGCAGTGAGCTGATGTCGCCGCTGGGGGCCTACCGGGCCGTGACCATGGGGGCTTTGGTGGTAATTTTAGTATTGGCGCTTCCCAACGGTATTGTGGGTCTGTTATTAAAGCGCTCGGCAAATCGTTCGCCGACCGGTTGATGCCGCAATGTCTGATAAGGATAAAACCGGTGGTAGTA
This sequence comes from Desulfobacterales bacterium, assembly GCA_049698595.1. Lineage (GTDB taxonomy): Bacteria > Desulfobacterota > Desulfobacteria > Desulfobacterales > JAFDCJ01 > JAFDCJ01. Next base: position 2,068 of record JBAVYC010001287.1, read on the forward strand.
TAAGTTTCATATTTACCTGTTCTCAGCCAATGCAATTTCATGACTGGCAGTGTGCCCCGCATGAATATATAGAAACGCAATCTATCAAAAGGAGGGGAGGAAAAACATGAAAAGATTCAATCTAGTTACATTGGTTATGGCAATTTGTCTGTTTTTTACACCCGCTGTCATGGCAGCCGATACCATACCGGTCGGAGTTCCGATTCCAATGACCGGTTGGGCTGCCGGCTCAGGTGAAGACTATTTCAAGGGCATCAAAATGGCCATTGACGAAATCAACGAATCGGGCGGTCTATTGGGTAAACAACTTGAGATTATCCGTTTTGACTCCAAAGGATTCGAGCCTGAAGTGGTCATGCAGGCGGCCGATTATCTGTGCGGCCAAAAGAAGGTGGCCTCGGTTCAAGCCGGCTGGGCCGGCTGGGGACAGGATGTTCGGGCCTACGGTAAATATGATGCTCCCTTTTTCGCTGATGACGGATCCCAGGCGGCGGTGGACATCTTCAAAGAAGATCCTAAGAAGTATTACAACATCTACCAGACCACCGATGTCGGCGTCGAACAGGCCAGGAGCATGTTTCGGGCACTGATGGCGCTGCCCTACGAATACCCCAATAAAAAGGTGGTGATCATCAACACCGACGATTCATGGGGCCTTGAAGTGGGAGACACCCTTGAGGCCAGCTTCAAAGAAAGCGGCTGGAAAGTGTCCAAACGGGAGACCGTACCTTACGGCACCAACGAATGGGGTGTGATTCTATCCCAGATCCGCAGGATCAAGCCGGCCCTCATCCACATTGAAATCCCCAGTGGGCAGGAAAATATCACCTTCATCCAGCAGTTTCTTAAAAAGCCCACCAACGCCATCATCAGCCTGGGCTGGGGCATAACGCCGCGCGAAGTGGTGGGCACCCTGGGTACAGCCGCCGACGGTATTGTGGGTGAGATGCCCAGTGGACTGCCTGGACCCAAGGCCCCCAACCCGGCAGCCCAAGCCTGGGTCGACAAGTTTGTGGGCCTCTACAAGCATCAGGTTCCGGCCGGCGCCTGGATTGCCTACACCGCTGTTAAGGCTTGGGCCCATGCCGTCGAAAAAGTGGGCGATGCCTATGATTTCAAGGCCGTTAATGCCTATATCCAGAAAAACGGCTATGAAGGCGAGCTGGGTCTTATCAAGTGGGATAAAAACAATGTACTGCGCGCTCAAGCGGGTGCTCCGGTGGTACATTACCAGGTGCAGGGCGGTGAGCTGCAACCGATCTTTACCGATCCACCCCTAACACCGTATCCCAATTCAAGCTTCAAGGTGCCGCGCTGGATCAAGAAGTGATACTTCAAACCCAATTTCACCTGCGCTAGGGATTGCCCCCTTGCCCGGTTCGCCGGCGGCAGACCACCGGTGGGGGTAGGGGCAATCCCCCATTAGCGCTAACTTGTTTTGTAGGCATTCGCAGGTTACAATACTGCCGTACAGGGTTTATTAAAAGATGAACGTCGAACATCGAACGTCCAACGTTGAACATCGAATAATGATGTCGCTACGCTCCGCAATTTAATTTCAATTGTTTTCAAAAATCCGATATCAAACCTTATGATTCTCACCGAATACTCGAACAGCTATTCTTCCATGTCATAAGTATGTTTCTTCCCTTTTTCCAATTCAACATTCGATGTTCGTGTCTGTTCATTCGTCACCCGCACTTCTCATCAGTCACCTCTCACTTGTCACTTCTCACTTGTCACTCGCCTTTCTGACCGTTTTCCGCAGCACTCCGCCTTTGGTTTGGTGTCCCTGGGCGATCACCACGAAGGCCTTGGGATCTGCGACATTTACGATGGCTTTCAACAGATGGACATCGGATCGATTTACCGTGCAAAACAAAATGGTATGATCTGTTCTGGAGTACATGCCTTTGCCGGCCCAACCGGTAACCCCCACACCCAAGCGATCCATCAAGATCTGGGATACCTCCTCCGGCAAATCGGTCACGATAAAAACGGTGCGGACTACACTGGGTCCCTCCAGGACATAATCGGCAACCAATCCCCAGGTAAACAATGTAACAAAAGCATACAAAGCCATTTCCCAGCCGAAGACCAGTCCCGCAATCAGGATCACCCCGCCGTCGATAATAATATACACCTGGCTGTTGGGAATGCCGGTCTTCATTTGGATTACCCGGCTGATAACCGATGTACCGGCGGGAGAGGTGCCACCCCGGTATATCAGGCCGATGCCGATACCCCCCACGATCCCCCCATACAGGGCATTGAGCAGCAGATCTTGGGTTACACCGGCCGGAGGAAGGACCATCACCAATCCGTCTACGCCCAAGCTGTATACCAAGGTGACATAGAGGGCCCGGACGAGAAAACGGAATCGCCCCAGATAGAAAAAGCCAATGACCAACATGGGCAGGGTCAAAATCAGCATTGTCAACCCCTTGGGCCACCCGGTGAACTCGTGGATAATGATTGCCGCGCCCGAAGTCCCGCCCGGCGCTATGTTAAACGGCGCCAGGAACAGATCGAAGTTGACCGCCAGAATTGCAGATCCAATGGTCAACAAAAAATATTGCGTTAATACTTTGCCAAGATCAAGGTTCGCGAGCATCCGCCCGATTTTCTTTTTCAATTTACCCACCTCAAAAAAAAATAAATTAGACAAAACTAAAACCCAAAAAATTGTTCAGCGGGTCATAGAGAAAAGGCTGACGTTTGTCAATCAAAATAACCATTGCAAACCCGCAAGACTTAAATCATTATGGAGAATCAAGCAGTCATCAGAATAGAAGCATAACCCAAAGAACAATTTTTGCATGTCTATAACGGCAACAATTCTCCTTCTAATATCGGCTTTTACCCATGCCGGTTGGAATTTTATCAGTAAAAAGGAGCATCCCAGCCAGGCCTTTTTTCTGGTGTCCAATACAATCGGCGTGATCTGCGTGTTTCCGATTCTTTTTTATTTCCGCAGCCGTATTCCTCTGGTACCACCTTCGGTGTGGATACTGGTGCTGATGGCTGGTTTTTTTCTGGCGGCTTATCTGGCAGCTCTCTCCGGAGCGTACCTCAGCGGTGATATATCCATTGCCTACCCATTGGCGCGTTCCCTGCCGGTTATTTTTGTCTTTTTGGCCACCTTTGTTTTAGAACAAGAACATCAGATAAGCGGACTGCTCATATCCGGTATCATTCTTGTGGTGGGCGGTTGTATGATACTGCCCCTCAATACCTTTGACAATTTTCATTTGGCTAACTATCAAAATCTTTGCTGTTTTCTGGCAATGCTGGCCGCCCTTGGTGTTGCCGGCTATACCATCGTAGATGACGAAGCCCTGCGCCGCTTGAGGCAAATGGCAGGCACGCCATTTACCCCAATTGAGGGCACATTGATGTATATGGTTCTGGAGGGAATCAGTTGTTCGCTATGGCAGTGTGTATTTGTGTTTTTCAATTCTCGTGAAAGAAAAAATATATCCGGGACGTTGAATGCGTTGAAAGGTCCGGCCGCAATTACCGGTATCGGGATCTACCTTACCTATGGTTTTGTGCTCGCATCAATGAACTATGTCACCAACATCAGCTATGTAGCAGCATTTCGACAGCTCAGCATCCCCCTGGGAGCTATTTTCGGCATCTCGCTACTTAAAGAACCGTGTCATCCGCCTAAAATCGTCGGTATATTGACTATCTTTATTGGCCTTGTAATGGTTGCAACAGGATAAACAGATAAAAGGCCGGTGCGACATAGAGTAAGTGATCTAAATGTTTTGGTCATCGGAACTCGGGATTACACCTTTGGACATGGACACCAACTGTCAACGATGTTATAAACTGGGTTATTAATTTTCTCCAGATAAACACCAATATCGAATACCCAATACCCGCGACCACCGGATTGAGTATCGCTCAATTAGGGTAAGAATGTTGGCAAATGAACCTTAATCAGCTCAAAATATTTTATATGACCGCCAAAAAAGGCAATCTCAGTGTGGCGGCCCAGGAGCTTTTCATTTCCCAGCCGGCGGTCACCAAAGGCATTCAGCGGTTGCAGGAATTTTATGACATTAAGTTCATCGACCATATCGGCAAAAAACTGATCCTGACGGATGCCGGAGAAGTGCTTTACGAAATCGCCGAAAAGATATTTGAACTGGAAAGCCGCGCCGAAGAAAGTATCCGTGACTTTCAGCAACGCAAACGGGGGCACATTCGGATCCTCTCAAGCGAAAGCTACGGCGACTACTACCTGCCCCACATTATTATTCCATTCAGCAAGGCGTATCCGCTGGTACGGATTTCCATGAATATCCTGCCGACCGAACAGGTCATCGAACATACGGCGACCCTGAACAATGACCTGGGATTTATTTCTTATCCGGTGGAACACCCAAAACTGCTGCTCAAAGAAGTCCTGAAAGATCAGCTGGTAATCATCACATCGCCAGACCATCCCCTGACCCGCAAACAGACCCTGGCCCCCCCGGATCTTAAAGACGAGCTGCTGATCATGCACGAAACAGGTTCGGCGCCTCGCAAGGCCATCGAGGAATATATTCGAAAAAACGGCCTTTCCGTTAAAATTCACCTGGAAATCTCCAGCAATCACGCCATAAAACGTGCGGTTGAAGACGGACTCGGTATCGCTCTGATTTCAAGGCGGGTGGCCATAGAAGAGATCCGTGCCGGAAGACTCGCCGCTATTCCGCTGTCTGATCCGTCCATGATCCGTAAATACTACATGGTTCACCACAAGGACAAATACCTTTCCGAGCCCCTGCAAAGCTTTATCGATGGTGTATTTAAGTGGGCGGCTGAATACTTGCGGGAGCTCAGGCTTCACGAATAAAACAATCATGGAGCTGTATTAGGGTAAATTGCTTGCCTGTTGAAAAATCGATTCATCGACCTTGGCAAGGATAATAAGATTGAACGATTGCATTTCAAGCACTTTTTCTATATGACGATCTTGGGTACTGATTTTAGGACAATGGATTTAAAACCAAATCTTCCAAACTAACATACCCTTAGGAGGCAATCATGTACGGCAAATATCGTGCAGCGTTAAAAAGCGAACTCGAAGAAATCGCCCGGTCCGGCCTGTATAAATCCGAACGTCAGATCACATCTGCCCAGCAGGCCCGCATCAAGGTCGGTGAAAACCAGGTCCTGAATATGTGTGCCAACAATTACCTTGGCCTGGCAAATAACAGTGAAATTATTAAGGCCGTCAAAAGGGGTTTGGACGAACGGGGATTCGGCATGGCTTCCGTACGCTTTATCTGCGGTACCCAGGATATTCATTCCGAACTGGAAAAGAAAATCAGTCGGTTTTTCGGCACCGACGATACCATTATTTACTCATCGTGTTTCGATGCCAACGCCGGCCTATTTGAAACCTTACTGGGCCCAGAGGATGCGGTTATCTCGGATGCCTTAAATCATGCCTCGATTATCGATGGGATCCGCCTGTGCAAAGCGGCCCGCTATCGGTATGCCCACGGGGACATGGCGGCGTTGGAAAATTGTCTCAACGAGGCTGTTGATGCAAAAACCAGAATGATCGCGACAGACGGTGTTTTCAGCATGGATGGGGACATTGCAAAATTAAACCGCATCTGTGATCTGGCGGAAAACCACGATGCCCTTGTTATGGTGGACGACAGCCATGCCACCGGTTTCGTGGGACCCACGGGCCGCGGCACACCCGAGCTTTTCGGGGTTCAGGATCGGGTCGATGTCATCACCTCAACCCTGGGAAAAGCATTGGGGGGTGCGTCCGGTGGATTCACTACCGGACGCAAGCAAATCATCGAACTACTCCGCCAGCGCTCCCGTCCTTACCTTTTTTCAAATTCCCTGGCACCGCCCATTGTTTCGGCAGCCCTGAAAACCATCGATCTTTTAAAGGAATCAAAATCCGCCCAAGAACGACTGGAATCCAACACCCGCTTTTTCAGGGAGCAGATTGCCAAGGCCGGCTTCACCATCAAACCCGGCACCCACCCCATTGTTCCCATCATGCTGGGAGATGCCAAATTGGCCCAGGAAATGGCGGCCATGCTTCTGGAAGAAGGCGTTTACGCCGTGGGTTTCTTTTATCCGGTGGTCCCCAAAGGCCAGGCCCGCATACGGGTTCAGATTTCCGCCGCCCATTCCCGGGAAGATATGGAGTTTGCGCTGGATAAATTTATTAAAATCGGACGTGAGTTAAATATTCTTTCCTCATAATAAATAGACTAAATAAACCTGTTGTGATCAAATGGAGTTTTTCTAGCTTAAGTAAATTCGAAATACGAATATCGAAATACGAAGCAAATTCAAATGACCAAAAGAGGAAATTCAAAAACGAAAAATTGTCTCCATCAGGTTTTGACTTATTAAGGATGCGTATCTTGGTTTTGCAAATTTGAACATTCGAATTTTTAATTTGTTTCGGATTTCGTGCTTCGTACTTCGGATTTCCGGTTTTGTGATCGGAATTTTAACCATTTACTTTAATTAGCATGAAAGGCCGTTGCGATGAAAATGAAAGCGCTTGTCAAATCAAAACCGGAACCCGGCATCTGGTTGGAGGATGTTCCGGGGCCGCAAATCGGAGTCAACGATGTCCTCGTCAAGATTAACAAAACGTCTATTTGCGGCACGGACGTGCAC
>JBAVYC010001288.1:0-4360 GCA_049698595.1 Desulfobacterales bacterium
ACCAATAACAAATTACTAATAACCCCAATGGGTTTTCAGGGAGCAATGAAAGAATGAGCACAGATGCTGCGTTTAAACCAAAAATACTAGGCTTTGTGTGCCATTGGTGAGCATACGGTGCTGCTGACCTGGCTGGAGTTTCCAGACTGCAATATTCAACGGATATGAGGCTTATTCGCGTCATGTGTTCCGGTAGAATCGATCTTGAATTCATACTCAGAGCCTTCTCAAAAGGACAGGACGGCGTTTTTATTGGCGGCTGCAAGTTAGATGAGTGTAATTATGTGACCCATGGAAATTACGATGCCTTCGCCATTACGCATCTGTGCAAAAAAATATTGGAACACATCGGCTTGAACCCGAAAAGACTGAGAACCGAATTTATGTCCGGCGCTGATGGGAACCTGTTAGCCGATTATACCGATGATTTCAGCCATCAGATTAAAGCGCTCGGGCCACTGGGAAAAAGCGAAGGTCTGGATGCGAAACTTGTGAGGGTCAAACTTGAAGCCGCCCGCAAACTGGTCCCGTATATCAAGCTGGTGGAAAGGGAGCGGCTCAGGGTTCCGGTAAAATCCAAACAAGCCTATATTGAGTTTTTCGAAAGCGACGAAATAAACGCTTTATTTGATGAAATATTTTCCGACAAACTGGCCATAAGCCAGATTTTATTGCTCTTGGGGGAAAAACCCCTTTCAACGCGGGACATTTCGGCGCGGCTGGGCCTCAACCCTTCGGATGTTTCCCGGTACATGATTCATTCATCAAGACATGGAATGGTCCGCTACGACACTGCCAGCAAATGTTATGCGCGAATCTAAGTACAGTGGTTCACAATCACAGTAACGTATAATCTATCGAAATGATGAGGTCAATTTGATCTCACCACAGAGGCACAGAGAGCACAGAGATGTTTTATTAAGCAGTGCTAGTATTACCGAAGGTACAGGGTTTTTTGTCCATCGCCGCCTCCCGATGGGCAAAAAGAAAAATATCCTCTGTGTCCTCCGTGTCTCTGTGGTAAAAAAATATTTAGGAAAGGGCCAATGGATCTTGATAAAATAGATCGGATTATTGATAAACATCATGGTGAAGCAAGTTCTCTGCTTCAAATATTAATTGAGATTCAGAGTGAAAATAGTTGGCTTCCCAAAGAAGCATTGGGAAGGGTCAGCGATAAATTAGACGTTCCTTTAGCCCGGATACAGCATATCGCCACCTTCTATAAAGCCTTCAGTTTAGTTCCCAAAGGGCGCCATAAGGTTCATATTTGTATGGGGACGGCCTGCCATGTTCGGGGTGCCGCCCGTATTCTTGACACGGTCGAAGACGCAACAGGCCTTAAACCGGGTGAAACCGACCTGGATCTCAAGTTCAGCCTGGAAACCGTCAACTGCCTCGGCTGCTGCGCCTTGGGTCCTGTGATGGAGGTTGATGGAAAGGTCCACGGCAAAATGTCACCCGTCAAAACAGCAGAAGCGATAACCACTTATGAGTAGGGGATAATTATGGCGCGGTTAAATTCGCCTGAAGAGTTACGTAAGTTCAGACAAACAATATTATCCAAAAGAGATCCGGATAATCCATGCATTTCTATATGTGCCGGTGCCGGTTGTGTTGCCTCAGGAGCGGATGAAGTCATCGCCGCCTTTAAAGCAGAGATTGAAAACCAGGGTTTGCAGGCAGATGTGGATACCAAAGGAACCGGGTGCCCCGGGTTTTGTGAAAGAGGGCCCGTGGTGGTAATATATCCCGAGGAGATATGCTATCTCCAGGTTAAGCCCGAAGACGTTGGCGAGATTGTCGAACAAACCATAAAAGAAAATAAGGTTATCGAGCGGCTGTTGTACGAAGACCCGGCAACAGGGGAAAAAGCGGTCAAAGAATCTGATATCTCTTTCTATAAGAACCAGCAACGAACCGTTTTGTGCAATAACATCAGGATTGATTCCAGGAGCATCGATGACTATCTGGCCATTGGTGGGTACTCGGCCTTGGCCAAAGCCCTTAGCGAAATGACCGCTGTTGAGGTTCTGGAAGAAGTTAAAAAATCCAACCTGAGAGGGCGGGGCGGTGCCGGTTTTCCCGCCGGCAGGAAATGGGAAGGGTCACGGAACGCCGCTGAGCCGATCAAATATGTTATCGTCAATGCGGATGAGGGGGACCCCGGCGCATTTATGGACCGCGCGCTCCTTGAAGGCAATCCGCATTCAATTTTAGAGGGCTTGATCATCGGCGGATATGCCATCAGCGCTAACGAAGGCTATTTTTATGTGCGACAGGAATACCCTCTGGCCGTAGCGAATATTAACCTTGCTATCAAGCAGGCAGAAGACCATGGCTTGCTGGGTAAAAATATCCTGGGTTCCGGCTTTGATTTCAACGTTATGGTACACCAGGGAGCCGGCGCTTTTGTTTGCGGTGAATCAACGGCCTTGATGACGTCACTAGAGGGGAAAGTAGGAGAACCCAGACCCAAGTATACCCGTTCCAACATCAGGGGGCTATGGAATAGGCCCAGCGTGTTGAATAATGTTGAGACCTGGGCGAATGTGCCGCTTATTGTCAATAAGGGAGCTGACTGGTTTACCTCTATTGGGACCGCAAGCAGTAAGGGGACCAAGATTTTTTCCCTAGTCGGTAAAATCACCAACACCGGTCTGGTGGAAGTCCCCATGGGCATGACCCTGAAAGATATTATCTACAAAATCGGCGGCGGTATTCCTGGCGGGAAAAAGTTCAAAGCCGTGCAGACCGGGGGGCCTTCCGGAGGCTGTATCCCTGAGCAGCTTTTGGATTTGGAAGTTGGTTTTGATGAACTCTCCAAAGCCGGCTCGATGATGGGATCCGGGGGGATGATCGTCATGGATGAAGATACCTGTATGGTTGATGTCGCCAGGTACTTCATCAACTTCCTGACGGATGAATCCTGCGGCAAATGTGTCCCATGCCGTGAAGGCCTGAGGCAGATGCACAAAATCCTTACGAATATCACCGCCGGAAAGGGCAAAGAGGGTGACATCGAACTTTTGGAAGCGCTGGCCGAGACAGCCGTTGAAGCCTCATTATGTGCTTTGGGTAAGAGTGCCCCGAACCCGTTTTTAAGCACACTACGCTACTTCAGAGATGAGTATGAGGCCCATATCAAAGAGAAGAGGTGCCCGGCTCTGTCCTGCAAAAATCTGATCGCGTACCACATCGATCCGGATAAGTGCCAGGCCTGTATGATTTGCCTCAGAAAGTGCCCCGCCGAGGCGATTGACGGCGGCAAGAAGAAGATCCATATCATTGACCAGGAGAAGTGCACAAATTGTGGAACTTGCTTTGAAGTTTGTCCTCCGCGCTTTGGTGCGGTAGAAAAGATTTCCGGTGTGGCGGTGCCGGCTCCTATCCCTGAAGATGAAAGAAATATAACCAGAAAGAGCACAGAAAAATGAGTGAAATCCTTTTAGAGATTGATGGAAAAGAGGTTAGCGCAAGGGAAGGGATGACTGTTTTGGAGGCAGCCCAAGGTGCAGGGATATCCATCCCCACACTCTGTCACCACGAAAAATTGGAACCTTTTGGGGGTTGCCGAATTTGTATCGTCGAAATAGAAGTTCGTGACTGGACACGACTCGTTGTATCCTGCGTATACCCGGTAGAAGAAAATTTGGTTGTCAGAACCCGGACTGAGAAGATAGATAGAATTCGTAAAACCATCTTGGAATTGTTGCTGGCTCATGCTCCGGATGCGCCTGGATTGCAGGAATTGGTTCAAGAATACGGCGCCGACAAAAACCGTTTTGAAAAAGATGCCTCATTTTGCATTCACTGTGGTCTATGTGTGAGATACTGTGCCGAGGTCAAGAAAAAGAACGCGGTGGGATTTGTCGACAGGGGCATACGGAAAGAGATCAGTTTCATTCCGGAAATATCCGCCAAGGAGTGCTGGAATTGCAAGGAATGTTTTCCGCTCTGCCCGACATCGTATCTCCAGGCAGTTTACGTGTTGACCGAAGCCCTCGCGTTTCCCGCACCTTCTACCGAAGCTGTGTCGGATGAATAGGTAAAGAGTAAAGAATCCAGGCCCATCGTAGATCCCGTGTTAGTTTGCGGGGAAGATCCTGGCTTTGGTTTGCCTCCTGCAAGAGAGCTCTCTACTGATCTGATCGTCATACTTATGGAGTATTGGAGTAATGGAGTGTTGGAAAAAAGAAAACCCAACACCGACCTTATGTAACTTTAATCAGAGGCCATTGAGATTCTCTGATGCATAGAGTTCACGAGCGATAGACCATCACTCCTTGGAAATGTTACAGGCAGAGCCAGTCTCCTCTAATCCGGCCCACAGGACCAAGTCTTCTATATTAAAATAAAT
>JBAVYC010001289.1:0-3456 GCA_049698595.1 Desulfobacterales bacterium
CAATTATGCCCTGCAATTGGCCGGCCTGATGATGTTCCTGCAATATTTTTCCCAGCCCATCTGCCATCATCGCCGTTGCCTTGTCCCTCTCCTTAGCCAACATCTCCCGAACTTTCTCAATGGTCGTTCCCCCGGATCTGGCCAGAGTATGGCAATCAATGTCCGGTTTCAGGGAGGATTCAATCGCCCCGGTACCAATACTGATATCAATAAGCACGGGCCTGTGCCCGCGTTTTTCAATATGATCCTTAATGAGCTGCAGCCCTTCTTCTCTTTCATCAAGCATGCCTACAACCGCTATCGCCATTCTTTATCTCCATTTTTTACAGTGCTGAAGCCCATAGCCCCGCCCGGGGCGGGGCTATGAGTAATCATTGACAGGCTATCAGCAGACAATTTTATCCAAACCCAGCTCCGACCAGCGTCCCTTGACTTTCGCGACTATTTCCCGATCCAGCTCGATGGGGATCGGCTTATCTTTCCAGTCATAGGGGATGGTGGCGTCCAGCAGTAACCGGCCGGTGATTTCCCTGGCGTTAATGGGCAGTGAAGGATCCAGGGGTGTGGATCGGCCGCGTTTGATCACCTGGGAACGATTGGGCTGAAATCGGAAACTCAGGGCATACATCACCCGTGGAATATCCCAGGGCTCGATATCTTCATCCACCACGATCACGGTTTTCAGCCCGTAGGCACCCATCTCCGTCGAGATAGCCGCTGTCAGGACCTGGTCGGCATGCCCCGGATACATTTGCTTCATGGAAATGATGGCCAGGAATCTGCCGGATCCTTCCGGCGGGCAATAAACGGCTTTCAACCCGGGGATTTTCATGGCCAGGAGCTGCTGCCACAGGGTAGCGCCATAAGAGAGCGCCATGGTCATGTGAGTATCGGTTACCGCTCGGCCGACGGTGGTTCCCCACAAAATCGGGTTGTTTCGGTGGGTGATGCACTTGACATCAATGAAGTTGCGTGGATCTGTACCCACCCCGGAATAGTAACCGGTGTACTCGCCGAAAGGTCCCTCTTCCATAAATTTATCGGCATCGACCTCACCTTCAATCACAATTTCAGCATGGGCCGGAATGGGGAGATCGACGGTTTCGCCTTTGACCACCTCCACGGCTTCGTCGCGCAGCGCGCCGGCGACATCATATTCCGACGTAAAGGCGGAAACCCGGGCTGCTCCCAGGATAAACAGCAGGGGGTCGCAACCGATAACCGAGGCCACCGGCATGGGCTTGCCCATGGCCTGGTATTTTTTCAGCATGATGTCGGCGTGTTTGCCTTTGATAAACTGGGTGCCCATCTTGTCTTTCCCAAGCAGCTGGCTACGATAAGTGCCCAGATTGACCCAGCCGGTCTCGGGATCTTTGCTGATGATGAAATGAGCGGTGCCGATAAAACGTCCGCCGTCCAAGGGATACCACTGCGGTACGGGGAATTTGTAAAGATCGATATCGTCACCGCTTAAAATGTTTTCTTTGCAGGGTGCCGCTGAGGCCTCGACCTGCTTTGGCGGCGTCAGGTTTTCACCCAGCTTTGCCCATTCTACATAAAGATCGACAAGCGTGGATTCGAGAGGCATTCCCATAATCAAAGCCAGCCTTGTGGTCGTGGTGCATACGCTGGTAATGACCGGCGTATCATAATCTTTGACGTTTTCGAAAAGAAGGGCCGGACCGCTTTGCTCTTCATTAAGCTTGGCGATATGCGACAGCTCCAGGTTCCAGTCGACTTCAGCGGTGATTCGTTGACACAGACCTTCTGCTTCACCTTTGGTAATGAAATCTCTCATGTCTTTCATTTTGATACAGTTCTCCTCTCTAAATTTGGGTTGATTAAATTTTTATAATTCTCGATTACAGATACAATTATATTCAGATTGGGCAAGACTAAGATGGATTAGGTTTTGGGTGCCAGCGCTAACGCATCGGCGCAGGGCACATGGCGTAAGGCAAAAGGTAACCTTATGTTCCATGATCAATAGCCCATTGCCTTTAGCCTTTTTCCTCTAGCCCGGCAGTTTGATCCGTTTCATAGCCTGTTCCATCAACAACTGATAACCGGTCTTTTTGCCGAGCACCGATTCTTTTTTGCGCCGGCTCCAGACGGTTTCCGGGCGTGCCTGGACAATAAATATATTTTCCGGGAATGAAAAATCTTTATCGATGGCCCACTCGATATCCATGGCGCGGCCGTAGTGAGCTTCGATGATTTTAGCTGTTTTGACCAATGCTTTTATTTCCGGGTCCTCGAGACAGCAGGTGCACTGCATGTCTTCGTCCACATCGGCGTCGACCGTTTCTCCTTTTTCGACGTCGAAGACGCACGCGATGTGTTTGGTCGATATGGTTCGTTCATTGATCTCTCCCATGACCTTGTCGACGACGAATTTGTCGGGGTTGACGGAACCGGATACGACCGTTTCGCCCAACCCCCAGCTTCCTTCTATCACAACTTTGGAAATATCCCCATCGGTGGGGTTCAGGGTGAACATTACCCCCGCGGCTCTTGAGTTCACCATTTTTTGGATACCAACACTGATCAGGACTTTTTCATGGGGAAAGTCATTTTTAACCCGGTAGCTGATGGCTCGCGGCGTATACAGGCTGGCCCAACATTTTCGGACACTTTCAATGACCCGGTCAGCGCTCGTTATCCAAAGGTAAGTGTCCTGTTGTCCGGCAAAACTGGCCGTGGGCAGATCTTCCGCGGTCGCGCTGGATCTTACCGCCACCGGAAGGGCATCGATCTCGCATTTTTTGCAGAGCACAGAATAACCGTCCCCGACCGCCTTTTGGACATCATCGGGGATGACCGCCGTCTTGATCATTTCCTGGACTTTTTCGGCGACCTGGTTAAGCGTATCGATATTATCGGGATCCAGATCCGCCAGGAGGCTGAAAATTGTATCATTTATTCCGGCCTTCTCCATAAATACCGAATAGCTGCCGGTGGTGACGGCAAATCCTGGAGGGACCCGGATACCGGCATTGATCAATTCTCCCAGGCTGGCATTTTTACCGCCAACCCATGGCAGCGAATTTTTATTCAATTTGCCAAAATCCAGGGTTAAGTCCATTAGTATTCTCCTGCGAATTCTCAGAGACCTTGCAAACGTTTATATTCTCTCACCTTCTTCTCGGGTCCTGTCCCCATGTTGGGGAGAGGACCCGGGATTGAAACAGCATTCAGGTTTAGAAGGTATTGCGAATTCTTTAATTCGTTAAACCTTGAATTGGTATGGATCAGTTAAAATTCAGTTGCGGCCACTGACGAAAACGGGATATTCGATTTTCGCACTGGTGGCAAATTATCCAAGCGACAACAGATCAACCAATCAACTAATCAACTACTCAACGATAATTAACTCGCCCTTTCGACAATCGTGACAACACCGGTATCACCATCGACTTTGACGATATCTCCGGTTTTGATAGCGGCTGTGGCGAT
>JBAVYC010001290.1:0-2082 GCA_049698595.1 Desulfobacterales bacterium
CCGTTGTTTTAACTCGGATGTTTACCGGGAAAATTTACCTTCCGTACATTGTGGGATTGGCTATTATCATGGTGGGATTGGCGTATTTTTCGGAGTATTTGCGACAACGCCGTAATAAATAACTTAGGAGAATCTTAAGTGAAACAGATCATTCTCGGAACTGCAGGCCATATTGATCACGGCAAGACCAGCCTGATAAAGGCGATGACCGGCACTGATACAGACCGGTTAAAAGAGGAAAAGGAGCGCGGCATCACCATCGAGCTGGGGTTTGCCGCTCTGGATCTGCCGGGAGGGCAGCACCTTGGGATCGTGGATGTTCCGGGTCATGAAAAATTCATCAAAAACATGGTCGCCGGGGTAACCGGAATCGACATTGTGGTCATGATCATTGCGGCGGACGAAGGCGTGATGCCCCAAACCCGGGAGCATATGGAAATATGCACGCTACTGGGGGTCCGGCATGGTCTGGTCGCCATGACCAAAATTGATCTAGTAGATGAAGAATGGATGGAGCTGGCCCTTGAGGATATCCGGGATTTCAGTCAGGGCACTTTTCTGGAAAACTCACCTGTCCTGCCCGTATCTTCCGTAAGCGGCCAGGGAATCCCCGAACTTATTGAGGCCCTTGCTGAAATCGCCCGGGAGATTCCCCCACGCCCGCCCTCGAGTTTATTTCGTCTGCCCATCGATCGGGTCTTCACCATGAAAGGTTTTGGTACCGTGATTACCGGGACGCTGGTCTCCGGCAAAGTCACCGTCGGCGACACCATCATGATTTACCCCTCCAGGATTACATCCAAGGTCCGCGGAATCCAGGTCCACAACAAAAGTGCCGACAGTGCCGAAGCCGGCATGCGAACCGCCATAAATTTCCAGGGACTCGACAAGGCAGCGGTCCAGCGCGGAGAAGTGTTGTCCAGCCCGAATGCTTTAATTACAAGTTATATGGCGGATCTGTCATTTCACTATCTTGCCAGCAACAAGAAGCCCCTTAAAAACCGAACCCTGGTGAGGCTGCACACCGGAACCAGTGAAGTTCTGGGCCATCTGATTTTGCTGGAACAGGAGGAACTGCCACCCGGACAAACTGCCGTAGCCCAAATTCGGCTCGACGCACCGGTAGCCATCGTCAAGGATGACCGTTTTGTCATTCGCAGTTATTCCCCCATACGCACCATCGGCGGCGGGCAGGTGTTAAATCCGACACCGCAAAAACACAAACGCCTGAAGCCGGACATAATTCGCGGCTTGCAGCATCTGACGGATGAAGACCCGGAAAGCATTATCACCTACCACATTCAGCAAGCCGGCTATAGCGGGGTCTCTTTTTCGCATTTGAAAATCATGTCGAATTTAGGCGGCAAACAGCTCGATACCATCCTGCAGAATCTGTTGTCGCGCAAAACCGCCCTGCAGACAGATAAAGAAAACCGCATTTACATCCATCAAACCGCCTTTGATACGTTACAGCAGAAAAGCGCAGAATACCTGGCTAAATACCATGAAACCAACCCCCTCAAAGCCGGAATGCCCAAAGAGGAGCTGAGATCCAAATTTCCCCGTTTATCCAATTCAAAGCTTTTCAATCTGGTGATCAACCAGATGATCAAAAACAAGCAGATCGTACAGGAAGAAAACACCGTGCGACTCGAGAGCCATCGGGTCTCTCTGGGTGAAGATCAAGCGGATGTACGCCAGAAAATTTTTAAAGTGTATCAGGAGGGTGGGCTGCAGCCGCCGTATTTTCGTGACGTCGTTAAAAAACTGGATGCCGACCCCAAACGAACCAAAGATGTGTTGATGCTTTTAATGGAAGAAGGACAAATCGTAAAAACCAAGGAAGATCTCTATTTTCACGCCAAGGCCGTCGAGGAATTAAAAAGCAGACTGGTGGATTTCCTGAAAACCCATGGTGAAATCACCACCCCCCAGTTTAAAGAAATGACCGGCGCATCCCGCAAATATGTCATCCCGTTGATAGAATATTTTGATTCCAAAAATGTGACGCTGCGGGTGGGGGACAGTCGAAAACTTCGACGGGGATAAGTCGAATTCGGAATGCGGAAAGAAAAAATCACA
>JBAVYC010001291.1:0-5424 GCA_049698595.1 Desulfobacterales bacterium
CCCATGTACCGATCCGGCACGATAATCGAGGCCCGGATAAAGGGCTCTTTGGTGAGTTCGATCAGCGTGGGATCAGGATAAAGGGCGGGATTGTCGATGGTTTGCTCGGTGCCCTCGCTCATTAGCACTTTATATCGAACCGACGGCGCGGTGAGGATGAGGGAAAGTCCGTATTCCCGTTCGAGCCTCTCCTGGACAACTTCCAGGTGCAGCAGGCCCAGGAATCCGCAGCGGAAACCGAAACCCAGCGCAACCGACGTGTCTTTTTCATAGATCAGGGCGGCATCGTTTAGTTTCAGCTTTTCAAGGGCGATGACCAATTCTTCGTAACCATCGGAAGCCACCGGGTAGATGGAAGAAAATACCACCGGTTTTGCTTCTTTGAAGCCGGGCATGGGCGTATCGCACGGATCGCTTTTTAATGTGATGGTGTCGCCGCAGCGGGTGTCGCTGACGGTTTTGATTCCGGCTATCATATACCCGACCTGTCCGGCGGATAGTTGTTTCTGTTTTATCATTTCCAGCTGGAATATCCCGACTTCCTCGACTTTGTAAGCAGCCTTATTGAACATGAAGAAAATCACATCACCTTTAGAAATCCGCCCCTGGAACACGCGAAAATGTACAACCGTGCCCCGATAGGGATCATAGTGAGAGTCAAAAATCAGGGCTTTCAGCGGCTTGGCGGGATCGCCGGACGGGGGCGGCAATTTTTTAACCACGGATTCCATTACGTTTTCGATCCCGATGCCTTCTTTAGCGGATACTAAAATAGCGTCCTCCGGATCAAGGCCGAGATCGTCCTGGATTTGCATTTTTACCCGCTCGATATCCGCGGACGGAAGATCAATCTTGTTGATAACCGGAATAATTTCCAGGTCGTGTTCCATGGCGAGGTACAGGTTGGCCAGGGTTTGGGCTTCAACTCCCTGGCTGGCATCGATCACCAGCAGTGCGCCTTCGCAGGAGGCCAGGGAACGGGAGACTTCGTAAGAAAAATCCACATGTCCCGGGGTGTCGATGAGATTTAAAAAATATAACTTTCCATCCTGGGCGGTATAAGGCAGACACACCGTCTGGCTTTTGATGGTGATACCCCGTTCCCGTTCTATTTCCATGGTATCGAGAATCTGGTCTTGAAAGTCCCGTTCGGATATGATGTCCGCGACCTGGATCAGACGATCCGACAGGGTGGATTTGCCGTGATCGATATGAGCGATGATACTGAAATTTCTTATGTTTTGCATAGGTTCGATTATGGAAAAAATGAAATAACGTTATCGATTTTTTAATTTACCGGGCTGTTGCAGCTGCAACGCCAAAAGAGAGTTGACACTGCTCCTGTTTCCAGCTATAGTGTGCCATTATAATTAATAATTTTAACCTTTTATCAATTTTCCCGAGTGGCTGTCAAGTCTGCAGTGAACTTATATATATCAGACCGGAAATTCCAATGGTTTCATCCAAAGCGGATACCCGCATCTTAATCGTCGATGACGATGTTGCCGTGCGCAATACCATGTATGAGTACATCAAAACCGCCGGGTATTATTCCGAAACGGTTTCCTGTGCTGAGGAAGCCCTCGAATTATTGGAGAGGGACAATTTCCACGTTGTGATTACCGATATTATGCTGCCGGCCATGGGTGGCCTGGAGCTGACAAAATTAATCAAAAGGGACAATGCGTCCGATGTCATCGTGATGACCGGCTACAGCGATGACTATTCCTACGAAGAGTCGATCAACATCGGCGCCAGTGATTTTGTCGTCAAGCCGGTTCGGCTCGAGGAACTGCTGCTGCGGCTGAAACGGGTGCTCAAAGAGCGCGAGCTCACCAATGAGCGGATCCGGATGATGGAGAAGCTGCAAAAGCTTGCCATTACCGACGGCCTCACAAGACTGTACAATTCAAGATCTTTCTACTCCCAATTGGAATTGGAGGTCGATCGCTTCAACCGTTATCAGCACCCGCTCACATTGTTGCTGCTCGACATCGATCACTTCAAAGATTACAATGATAAATACGGTCATCTTGAAGGAGATAAAGTTCTGGTGCGCTTCAGCCAGATCATTAAATCCTGTTTGAGAACCAATGACTCCGCGTACCGCTATGGTGGCGAGGAGTTTACGGTAATCCTACCCGAAACTGCGGGCGAGGAAGCCAGAACGGTTGCTCAGCGAATTCGAGCGGCATTAGAGGCTGAGCCGTTTTCACCGACAGACGGAGAAAAAGTGACGGTCACCATCAGTATCGGGCTCACCGAATACGACCCCAAAGAAGAATTGTCCACCTTTATTCAGCGGGCCGACCAGGCCATGTATCGTTCAAAGCGCAGCGGACGTAACAAGGTCTCCATGCTGTATGCGGATGCAGCCTCGGAAACAGGGGATAAAACCTAACCCGGCTAAGCCGGAACCAAATTGAATATTGACGATTGAATATTGAAGATTTGTGGTATCGCTTCGCTCTGTCTTTTCTATTAAAGTCGATCGTTCGACCCAGAAGCTCTTGACGGGTACCTTAACCCTGAACGTTGAACCCTGAACCCGTGAACGGTTACAAGATATTCAATCAATTCTATTCAGTCCTCTACCGCTTTGATCCGATCCAGATTTGTTTGAATCTTCTGCTGTTTTTCCAGCAAAGCACCTTGTTTTTCCTTTACTTTCTCAATGACATCCGCCGGCGCCTTGCTTAGAAAGCCTTCATTGTGTAATTTTTTGGCTACCGTCATCAGCTCGGCAGCCAGCTTTTTGATCTCTTTTTCCAGGCGTTTGGTTTCTTTGGCAAAATCAATGATGCCTTCCAGTAAAACAAAAATGGAAACACTGTTTACCACGGCCGTAGCCGATGATTTCGGTTTTTGGCCGGCATTTTGAACCTCCAGCGAACTGAGCCGGGCTAGATTGATGATGAGGTCGCGATGGGTTTCCATGATCTTCCGTGTTTTTTCGTCTTCCGATTGTATCAGCACCTGTATTGCCATGGTCGGCGAAATATTCATTTCTCCGCGGACATTGCGGATTCCGGTGATCACACCCATTAAAATTCCCATTTTGGCTTCTGATTCCTGCAGCAGTTTTGTGCCGGCGGCATCCACAGCCTGTGCGGGGTATGCGGCTTTCATAATCGAGCCGTTTGTTCCCGGCATGTGCGCCCAAATTTCTTCGGTCACAAAAGGGATGAATGGATGCAGCAGCACGAGGGTGTCGCGCAGAACCCGCCACAGCACCGCCCGGGTAGATTCTTTTGCCTGGGGGCCTTCCTTGTCGTAAAGGGCGGGCTTGATGGCTTCAAGATACCAGTCGCAGAATTCGTGCCACACAAAGTTGTAAAGCGTTCCGGCGGCCTCATTGAAGCGATAGCCATCCAGGGCATCGGCGACTTCCTCTGTGACCCGTCCCAGGCGCGAGAAAATCCATTGGTCCGGCAGGGAGAGGTCTTTCAGGTTTAAATCATCGTATCCGCGATCCAGGTGCATCAGGGAAAAACGGGCGGCATTCCAGAGTTTGTTGATAAAATGTCGATAACCGTCCACCCGTTTTTCAGACATCTTGATATCCCGTCCCTGGGCGGCAAAAGCTGCCAGCGTAAATCGGAAGGCATCCGTTCCATAGCGATCGATAACATCCAGGGGATCAATCACGTTGCCCTTTGATTTGCTCATTTTTTTACCGTCTTCATCTCTCACCAGGGCATGCACGTAGACGTCTTCAAAAGGGATATCATCCATAAAATGGATGCCCATCATCATCATGCGGGCCACCCAGAAAAACAGAATGTCAAATCCGGTAACCAGCACAGATGTGGGATAAAATGTTTTCAGCAGGGGCGTTTGATCCGGCCAGCCCATGGTCGAAAACGGCCACAAGGCCGAACTGAACCAGGTGTCCAGCACATCGGTTTCCTGTACGAGATTATTCGCACCGCAATCCGGGCAGGTTTGCGGTGCCTCCATCGCCACCACGATTTTGTCGCACCCCTCACAGGTCCAGGCCGGAATCTGGTGTCCCCACCAGATCTGTCGGGAAACGCACCAGTCCCGGATATTGTTCATCCAGTCATAATAGGTATGGGTCCACATTTCCGGTATGATTCTGGTTTGACCGTTTTCAACAGCGGCGATGGCTTTTGCGGCCAGCGGTTTGACGCTTACAAACCATTGTTTTGACAGGTTCGGCTCAACGACGGTTTTGCATCGGTAGCAGTGACCCACGCTGTGTTGGTAGGGTTCGACCTTAACCAGCAGACCTTGTCGCTCGAGTTCTGCGACGACTGCGTCACGGCACTCAAACCGATCCATTCCTTCAAACTCCCCGGCCGCTGCGGTCATGTTGCCTGCATCGCTGATGACTTTGACACTGGCCAGATTATGACGGGCGCCGATTTCAAAGTCATTGGGATCATGGGCCGGGGTGATTTTCAAGCCCCCGGTGCCGAATGACATGTCGACATAACTGTCTCTGATGATGGGAATTTCCCTGTTCATTAACGGCAGTATCACCGTTTCGGCTTCGATGTTGCAGTAGCGTTCATCCTCGGGATGAACCGCCACCGCCGTATCGCCCAGCATGGTTTCCGGCCGCGTCGTTGCCACGACGATACCGCCGGATCCATCCGGGTAGGGGTAGTGGATATGGTAGAGATGGCCATTGTGTTCTTCATGTTCCACCTCGAGATCCGCCAGGGCTGTGTGACACCGGTGGCACCAGTTGATAATGTAATTGCCGCGGTAAATGAGGCCTTCCTCGTAAAGCTGAACGAACACTTTGCGCACGGCCCGGGACAAGCCTTCATCCATGGTGAATCTTTCGCGCTTCCAGTCGCAGGATGCTCCCAGGCGTTTGAGCTGATTGATGATGGCGCTGCCGTATTTTTCCCGCCATTGCCAGACGGATTCTATGAATTTATCTCTGCCCAGCTGATGGCGATCGGTACCCTTTTGAGCCAGGCTTTTTTCGACAACATTCTGGGTCGCGATCCCGGCATGATCCGTTCCCGGCATCCACAGGACATTATCTCCTTTAAGCCGTCGGTAGCGGCATAAGATATCCTGCATGGTGTTGTTCAAGGCGTGCCCCATATGTAGAACGCCCGTTACATTCGGCGGCGGAATGACGATGGCATAACTTTTTCGCGGGCTTTGCTCAGCGGCTGCAAACAGCTGTTCGCTTTCCCAGTAACTATACCAGCGCTTTTCGACCTCATGGGGTTCATAACTCTTGTCAAATTGCTTGGAACTCATCTGGATTACGCTCCTTCATATCCGAATTTGGCTTAACACAAAAAAAAAGGGATTATAAATTAATCCCCCCCAATTTACCAGCGCTTTTTCAGGCGTCATCAGGGACGCGTCATTTAAGCAGCTAATTGTTTGTGATTTGAGGGTTGCGATTTGGGATTTTAGTACCCTCTTCGGTAA
>JBAVYC010001292.1:0-4040 GCA_049698595.1 Desulfobacterales bacterium
AGATGATAACATAGAATTGCAACTTTCCCCAAATAGCGTTCGCTGCCTGTGCAATTTTGGTATCACAGGTTTCCCAGACCTGGTGAATAGTAGTAGGCATCAAAACTTTTCGGAAGAAAAAGAGTTACAGCAAAATGAGACTGCCGTTTGCCGACCTCGAATGAAGGTCCGCAAACGGCAATAGCGTGTATCAGAGCTTTTAGGTATTATGTTAATGCATGTCAGGCTGTGAACCAGGCACACCGCCGCCAAAATCGATTGGGGAGGCATAGAAGGCGTTCTGCCAACTCTCTACTGTGAGCGGCTCAAACCGGCTCTTGACCGGTTCGAAGCGGATTGGCTGTCCGGGATTTACCCCTTTCAGAGGTTTCTGGTCTTTCATGACAAGTGTCCCGTTAACAATTACATGCTCAATCCCTGTGGACGGAAGCGTCCCTTTGGCATAGGTCGCATTGTCCCTCACCGTTTCAGGATCGAACATAGTGATGTCGGCCACCATGCCTTCCTGCATACGGCCGCGAACCTGCATGGCCTTTAAGCCCATCTTACCCAGAGGATTGGCATAGTTGTAACTGGTCATGGATACGGCCTGCATCAGCGGAATATTGTTTTCCCTGGCAAGGCGAAGTACTTTGGCAAAAGCTCCGGAAGTACGCGGGTGGGTATTGGGAAGATCTTCATATGGAGTGTCCCATGTCAAGTTGTCGTCGGGGATTAATGGCATGCCGTCACTGCCGATGGCAACGCCGTGCATTTTGATCCAGTCAACAATAGCCGATTCCGCGATCTTGTAAACAATCACAAGACGTGTGGGTTCTTTTTTGAGCATCTCCTCACGCGATTTCTGGGTGTAGAATTCGCCGGTGGCAACATCCTGAAGCGTCTCTTCGTATTTGTTGCCCAGGGCCTTTACCCAAATTTCGGGTTCGAGAAACACGGCATTCAACGCAGTGGAACCTGCGGCGTATGGATAGATTTCGCCCCAGACGTTGTAGCCCCTTTCCCGCATCCTCACCAAAAGCTCGTGCACCATATTGTATCCCGGATTATTGAAATGGGCGGCTATGGCTGGTGTTCCTAATGCAGCGGCATTGGCCAGCATCTCCTGGATGCCATTGGTTTCGCCGGTATCATCGCCCGGTGTATAGCGAAAGTGCATACTAATAAAACGGCCATAACGCCCACCCAGCTTTTGCAGTTCGAATATCTCGCGGGCCGATACCCCCTCGCGCATGTAGCCAACGGTAGAGCCGATTCCAAGCCCTCCCTGCTGTAAGCCTTGGTCAATAAGGGCAAGGATCTGGTTACCCTGCTCCAGGGTGGGCCGGGTCTTCGACCAACCCTCCTTTGTGAGACGGGATTGGCCAGCGTCGGGACTGTAGAGATATTTCCAATCCTTAAAGCCATCAAGGACCTCGGCCCGGGCAAATTCGTGAGCCACAGCCACGCCAAAATTCAACGGTGCCTTTCCTTCACGCCGTTTGTACCACTCGTTAAGCTTTGGACCGTGAGCGCCGATCTCCGTGTCCAAAATCGTCGTACGACCGTCGCGCAGCATCAAACGGTATTCATAAGGTTCGATGCAATGCTGATGTCCGTCGATAAATCCAGGCGCCACCACCAGCCCTTTGGCGTCGATGGTCTCTTTACCACTAATCGTCTTATTGGTGATAACAACAATCCTCCCATCTTTTATCCCAACATTGCGCACGCCATCAAAGTTGGTCTCGGGGTCCATTACCCTGCCGTTGTTGATCACGACATCGTAATCGGTGGCCACTGCCGGCAGGACCATAATAAGGTTTAGAGCCAAAAAGCTCAAAAGCACTCCAAGTCGTTTCATTTCATTTCTCCCTGTTAGGGCTGATAACCTTGAGCAAGGTTCTCGATCAGCTTACTGAATAGTGTTCTTGTAAATTTTGCCGTCCTTCATGATTACGACGAAGTTCTTTTCGGCATTGGCCTTGAAAGAAATCAGATCCAGACCCACCGGACCGATCAGCAAACCAAAGGCCGTGAATATCATCGCGCCGCTGATCCATGTCTTTTCTATGGCTCCGGCAACGGTGCTGTAAATTAAGATAAACACGGCCATGATGACTAAATCTTGATACATGGTAAACCTCCAATTAAAGGCGATTGCGGATTGCAGATTTTGGATTGCGGATTTGTGGTATCGCTCCGCTCTATTATTTTGATTAGTTCCTGAACGAAAAGTCCGTTAATTGGTAGGTTGGGTTGAGATCCGAGGCTAGTTCGTTGGATTTCGTTCCTCTACCCAACCTACGAATATGGTCTGTCACGGTTGCTTAAACCCCAAGATCAAAACCTAACGCAGGTACCTAAGGAAGAGCACGATATTACCTTCATTCTACTTTTCCCCGTCGCACTTCTCATGCCCTTTCTCGCAAATTATTAAATCGATCCGCTGAAAGCGAACCCTAAATCCAAAATCCGCATTCCAAAATCCAAAATCTTCTTTCTCACTGCAGTGCCTTGGGTGCCGCCACGGCCTTTCCGTCGCTCTCGCCCTGGCTGGTACCCATCATGACCAGCACCGACGCGGTTGTCCCCACGCGCAGTTGCACTCCTTCGGGCACCAGATCGAGATGAATGCGCACCGGTACGCGCTGGGCCAGACGGATCCACTCGAAAGTCGGGCTGATATTCGGCAGCAGATCGAATCCGGTGCTGCCGTCCTTCTGGGCGATCCCCCAGCCCAGGCTGTCGACCCGGCCCTCCAGGGGTTTATCGGGATAGCTCATAAGGGTAACGATGGACCGGTCGCCCTTGCGGATGTCTTCGATGTAGTTTTCCCTGAAGAACCCGGTGACCCAGTAGCTGTTGACATCCACCAGGGCCATGATCGGCTGGTTCTCGACCGCCTGGCTGCCCAGCCGTATATTCAGGTTGGTGACGTAGCCGTCGACGGGTGCCTTTTTCTGGGTGAATTCGAGATTCAGCTCCGCGGTTCGAACTTCGGCTTGGGCCTGGCGCACCTGGGCATTCTTTTCTCCCGGTGCACCCAGATCTGCCCTGGCTTTGGCCAAATTCGCGATAGCTTCGCTCAGTGAGGCCTGCATCTGCAGCAATTGGGCCTCGGCGTTGGCTTTCTGGTTCACAGCCGCCACCCAGTTGGCTTTGGATTCCTCAACCATTCGTTTAGATGTCGCTCCCTGTTTATCTAGCGTCTTTTGACGCTTGTACCCCTTGAGTGTCTCTTCAACCCGGCCGGTATATCCCTTTATCGCGGCTTCCGACTGCTTGATGGTGGCGTCGGCCGCCTCAACATCCGCCTGGGCGGCTTCGACTAGTTGCGCCAGCGCTTCGATCTGATCACGTGTATTGTCAAGTTTGGCACGCGCTTGATCCAAAGCCGCCTCAAAGGTACGGGGATCAATCTTAAACAGCAGGTCACCGGCCTTGACAAACTGGTTGTCGGTTACCGGCAGTTTGACGACTGGTCCGGACACCCGCGGCGTGATCTGGATGACCTGGGCCCGCACCTGACCATTGCGGGTCCAGGGGTTGCTGACGTAGTCCCAGTACTTTAATATAAATACGGCCGCTGCGATCAGAACGATAATCATGGTTAACAGGTATTTTAGTTTTCCAGCCATTGTTTTTGCCTCATTGCCACATGTTAAAATTCACGCCCTACTTTCTTAAATCCCAAAATACAAGCACCAAATTACAAATAAATTCCAAATCCCAGTATCCAATGACCAAAACAGTGACGTAAGGATTCGGTTTAGATTTTTGAATTTCGGTCATTGTGATTTGTTTGACATTTGTGTTTTGTTATTTGGAATTTCGATGTTGTTAGTTTTCTTATCAAACTAATACTTCACCACTCCACCACTCCAACACTCCGGCCGTTCTAAATGGGTATAATAAAGGTTCCTATAACACCCGTATAAATCACCGCCAGCGCCACGAAAACCAGCGGTGGGTAGAAAAAATACCGCGATAGACGGTAACGGTTGAGCAGCATGGCCGTCAGCGCAGCCGCCATCACACCGAGCAAGCCGGCGATCAAT
>JBAVYC010001293.1:0-3027 GCA_049698595.1 Desulfobacterales bacterium
GATTCAAACTATGCGATTTACGCTTTTTTCCTCATTTTGGTCTATATTTTGACCAATGGAATGATGAGGGTATAGGAAGATTATCAAATAAAGAATTAAAAATGCTCAACCATAAATTTGAAACTGAATTAATTTCTGAAGATATTGTGCCATCAATAAATATGAAGTTTGTTGAATCGGATAATGGTAGAATTTCAGAATTGCTCTCAAACCGGATGGCCATGCTGGCGGGAATTTTGACGGCAGTCAAAGAATCAAATTAGAGGTAATAGATATTGGGTATTGGAAATTGGGTGTTTGGCAATAGCTGTATCGTATTTTAAATAACATTTTGTAAATCCTTGAGTATAGGGATATAAAAAGGATAATGAGACCTATGATCGCTTTTGGACCGGTGCCTTCTAGACGGCTTGGACGAAGTTTGGGCATAAATAATATTCCACCCAAGGTGTGCACGTATTCCTGCGTTTATTGCCAGGTAGGAAGAACTCACACCTTGCAGCTTGAGCGTGGTCCGTTTTATGAACCTGAGGATATTATTAAGAGCGTTGGAAAACAGGTTAAGAAAGCTATAAAGAAAGGCGAGCCAATTGATTATCTTACTTTTGTCTCGGATGGGGAGCCGACTCTGGATGTTAATCTCGGTTACGAAATAGATCTACTGAAATCTTTGGGGATTAAGATTGGAGTCATTACCAATGCATCTCTGATTTTTCGTGAAGATGTGAGAGCAGATCTAATGAAAGCCGATTGGGTTTCGCTGAAATTTGATTCCATTTCGAAAACGAGCTGGCGCAAAATCAACAGGCCCCATCGTGAACTGGAGCTGGGGTTAATTTTAGAAGGGATGCTGGATTTCTCAAAAAGTTTTCGTGGAGAGCTTGTAACGGAAACGATGCTGATTCAAGGCATTGGTTTCGACGCTGATATACTCAAAGAGATGACGGATTTTCTGGACAGGTTAAATCCCGCAAAAGCATATTTAGCCATACCCACCCGACCACCGGCGGAAAGTTGGGTGCGTCCGCCGGAACCAAAAGATATTAATGTTGCCTTTCAAGTCTTTCACGAAAAGCTCGATCAGGTCGAATATTTAATCGGTTATGAAGGCAACGCCTTCGCCTTTACAGGCAACGTTGAGGAAGACCTGCTCAGCATCACATCGGTGCATCCCATGCGGGAGAGTGCGGTGCGTGAATTTCTGAAAAAAGCCGGTGCCGATGGGTCTGTTGTTCATCAATTGATCGCGCAAGGCAAGTTAGTTGAAGCGGATTACGAAGGACAGAAGTTCTATTTGCGAAAATAGGCGGGCTGTGCAGTTAAATAAGTATCTGAATTTATTTTAATTGTTTGGCTTTGCTATTGCTGGCACACTTTATGCTAATTCAGTCAGTGGAAAAGGTGCCTTCAGAAGAAATCCTTGAGACCGAAGATTTTGTCTATTTGTGTAGTAGTTGTTTTAAATATTTTGAGGATTTGCCTGAGGGTAAAATTAAGGGAAGCGTAAAGGAATTCCTGATCGGAAACGTCATCTGAAACCTCACTCAATACGCTATTTAATCTGAGATTTGATGAACCTCAAGGGAATATAAAAATGGAAAATAAGCTGGAAAACTGGGTTTGTGAGCTTTGTGGATATAGGTCTTCTGGCAGATTTGTCGGCGATATCTGTCCCAACTGCGGCTTAACTTATTGGAAATGTGCCAACTGCGGATACCTGATTACGACGGAAACCCCGCCGGATGTGTGTCCGGAATGCGGAGAGAAATGTGAATTTAAAAATGTCACCTGCTACATTCCGGAATGCGGTGGACCCGGAAATATCGATCCGCGATTATAGAACACAAAAAATGGTTTAACATCAAGCAGCACAAACCAATAACGAATCTTTTTAGATTCAGAGAAAAGGAGGGCTATTCATGTTGGTCGAAACCTGGATGAGCAAACCGGTTATCACCGTCAACGCGGATGACTCCATGCAAAAGGCCACAGAACTCCTTAAGGAACATAATATCAACATCCTTCCAGTCATGGAAATTGGTAAGCTGGTGGGAATCATCACCGATCGCGATTTGAAGAGAGCCTCGGCTTCGGATGCCACGACATTGGAAATTCACGAGCTTGTATATCTTCTTTCAAAAATTAAAGTCAAAGAGATCATGACCAAAGATCCCATAACAATCGTACCGTATTACACCTTAGAAGAGACGGCCTGAGTTCTCCTGGAGAATAAAATATCCGGTGCTCCGGTGGTGAATGATCAGGGGAAGGTGATGGGCATAATAACTCGCGATGATATGCTTAAAGTTTTGGTAAACATGACCGGTGTTGATAAAAGAGGAATTCAATTCGCTTTGCAAGTAGAGGATCGAGCGCAATCTATCCATGATTTTAATTTAACATCATAAAGGGAGGTGAAAGAAAATGATAAAAATAGACAAGATTCTTTTCCCGTCAGAATTGAGAGAATACTCGCTAAAAATTTTGCCATACGTACTATCGATGTCTGAGAAATACAACAGTACGATTTATTTACTGCACGTGATCGACGATATTTCGAAGTGGGGAGGGTTTTATATTCCCCATATTTCCTTGGATTTGTATCAAAAGGAGGCAATGGAAGCCGCTGAAAAGTTCATGGACAAGGCTTGCGAGCACCAGATGAAAGGCTGCCCGAATTTTGAACGCAGGATCCTTTCCGGGGATCCAGCGGCTGAAATCCTAAAAACCATCGACTCGGAGGCCGTCGACCTGGTGGTTATGGGGACGCATGGTTATAAAGGATTGGAGCAGGCCATCTTTGGCAGCGTAGCCCGGAAGGTGGTGAAGAATTCACCCGTTCCCGTATTGACCATTAATCCTTATAAACTCAAATAGGTTTAGATGCTTACCAATCTGGAGTTGCGGTTGAAGGCGAGTTTTATTGTGGGGGAGCCGGATAGCGAATACGGTGAAAAGCGAAACAATTAATCAAGAGAAAAAATATCTAGGTGGTGGTAAAAAAAGTGACATCTAAATCTTGGCAGG
>JBAVYC010001294.1:0-3922 GCA_049698595.1 Desulfobacterales bacterium
CTTAAAATGGAAAAGGCGGGGTTACAGCGGCGGTCCCGCTCCCGATTTTCACGGGATTCCCTGTTAGGCTATAAAGCACCTGATACATTGATACTATTTTAATCTGCGGCGTAACGAACCCAGCGCCAATTGCGCAATATACGCAGCTCTGGAATTTCTATTAGCCAAATTAATTTTGTTCTACTAATTTGAGTTGTAAAAATCAATATAAAATTGAACAGATTTTTTCATGGTGGAAACTCCTTATTCGAGAAAAGAATTCGGGCTGAACATCTCAGCTAACTATTATTTCCCTATGATTCAACACCTACGAGAATCGTGCCGCAACCTTTCTCGTCCAGTCCGTTGAAGTATTGTTCCTTTAAAAAAATGTCGGAGGGCGTGCTGGGATTGGCATATATAATAGAATCACATTGAAACGTATTGTCTTCCACCAGACACCATTCTGCCGGAAGGCACGGAATCTCAAAAAAGCAGGTTTTTTGCATGATATCCTGGGGAAAAGACATCTTATCTTTATACACTATAAAATTCTTATGCATAAACCAGACATTTTTTTGTTTGGACAGCCGGGCAATGAGTTTCTCGTCCCGAACCTCGGCACCCACCACCTCATCACCCTTTTTTAATACCAGCGTGGCATGACGACCCCAATCAAAGTCCATATTACTAAGGGCTACATAGATCGGATCGCATTTCAGAACCTCTCTGACACCGACGTTGACGACCTTGCCCAATCCCATTAGCGACCTCTTTTCGGCATCCTCTTCAATTGCCATGATCTTGCGGCGGTCTTCGGGTGCAAAAGGACATGCTTTAATGATTCCCTTCACCTTTTCCAGGGTTGCGACCATCAATGCATCGGCTTCGTTTTTGTCCATGATCAATTCATCTCCTGCTGCTCATTTTCCCCCGACGATGGTTCATCACCGGCCGTCAGCAGTTCAAGAAGGTTGAATCCTGTTATTAATGGGCCTTGGCCACTTCCAGCATGGCCAGCAGGTTTTCCGTAGGTGTGCCGGGCGCTACCGCGCAACCCGGCGCCACTATCTGGATGCCATCCTCAATGGTCTCCTCACACCCTTGCTTGACCGTTTCGGGATCTTTCATATATAGGGTCGTCGCAGTGTCCACACCGCCCATCAGGATGATATCGGAGCCGCATTTCTGGCGGGCCAGTTGGGCACTGGCTTTGGGCTCCAGACTGAGTATGTTCGCTCCGGTTTGCCCCATCCATTCAACGATGGGGTCCACGTTGCCGCAGATATGCAGGATCGTTGGGACCGGGATCGCTTCGAATTGCCGGCGCTGGTATTGCAGCTCAAATTCCCGGTAAGTTTTAGGGTCGATCAATTCGGGCGAAGCGGTCATGTCCTCACATGAAATTATATCGGCGCCGGCGTCGATGAGCGCCTTGGCCAACATCGTGCCGGCTTTTTCCGCGACTTCCAGAAAAGGCGGAATTTTATCGGGCGTCTTGAAGGTGGCCTTGAGAAGGGGGACCGAATCCAGCAGGGATCCGACAATGGTAAAGGGGCCGATAATCCCTCCGACGACGGGTACCTCATCACCCACTTCTTTCTTTAAAATTTCGACGGCCTTGAGCAGTTGCGGTATGTATCCCCTGGAGAGAAAGTCGTCGGGGAACTTCGGGGTGTCATCCAGTTTGTAAGGCGGCGGATGCTCGATGCCGGGAAATCCTTCCAGTTCTCTTACTTTTCCCGGTTTTCTGTTACAACCAAGGGCAACTGCTTCAAACGTCTGGCAGAATGGCACCCTGACGGCGTCCAAACCCAAGACGGTGTATGCAGCTAAGGCCTGTTTGGCCATGGTCTCGGCATCAACATGACCTTCCGGCCAATAAGCGCCAACCTTTTCCATCTGTTCATAGGTTACCGTGGAATTGGCCCCAAAACAGGGCATTCGATCCGGTTTTTGATGATTTATGACCGCCATTACACGTTCTTTTGCATTCATCGACATCCTCCTTAAGCGTATATTGAATTAGGCGGTTTAATAAAAAATTTCTGTATAAACATGCGATTCCGGATACATTTCATCTACTAACTTAGTAACTTCCCGAACCATCTCCCGTTCTCCACATAGATAAAAATCATAGCTTCCCGGTTGTAGATTTTTCTTGATGCACTTGGAAATTTTGCCGCCATACAAGTTTGGTAATGAAGACGCCTTGCTCGGGGCCTCCGGCAGGCAGGCGAAATATTTTGGTGTGATCTTATGAAGATAAGATTGATAATATAATTCGTCGGCCGATATCGCCTGGTGGAGCAAGGTGAAATCAGTTATACCTGAACGCGCAAAGCAAACGAATGGTGCAATCCCGGTACCCGTGGCGATAAAAACGGGCTTTCTGCTAGAAGATTTGAAGGTGAAATACCCGTGTGGGCCCGTCAATTTCAATTGAATACCGAGGGCGGCATTGGCGAGGTGCAGGGAAAAATTGCCCTGGGGAACATGACTAACACAAATCACCAGGTTTGAATCGTCCGGTGCGGAAAGCAGAGAATAATATCTTTTCAATGATTCATGCACGAAACGAATTGTCTGGCCGGGTTTAAACTTCAATGATGGCGGACGCGTCAGTTCAATTTCAAACGCATTTTTCGTCAACCATCTGCGCTGCAATAATTCAACGGTTTGGATCGCGCCGGGATGATCCGGCGACGTCGACACGGTTTTTTTTTCCAAAAGTCCGGTCCCCCATAATCTGGAATGAGATAGAGTTGGTAAGCGTCGTTATAATGGCAAAACTGAAGATTGTAATATGCTTTTATCACTTTTGCAGATAATTTTTCCGCCTGAGATATATCCGGTTTGTGGTTGCATGTCAAGATTCAGCTACTTTTCTGAATCCATAAATCTGCCGGGCACCAGCGTGATCCGCGGAAATCCGCCCAGGGGACTTTCATCCACCAACAACTTGCAGGCGTAGGTTTCCTCCAGTTTCCGGAATGAAAGCACTTCGGCAGACGTTCCAATACTAACGACTTCTCCATCCTTGAGCAAAAGCACCTGATCACCGTACATGGCCGCCAGATTTACGTCATGGGAGACCATCACCACGGTGATGTCTTTTTCTAGCTTAAGCTTTTCCATCAAATCCATCACCTTGACCTGGTGGGCGAGATCCAGTGCTGCCGTGGGCTCATCTAACAGCATTATTTCAGGCTCCTGGCAGATTGCGCGCGCGATGAAAACACGCTGCTGCTCACCACCGCTTAATTGACCGATATTGAGGCTGTTCAGATGATCCACTTCGGTGAACTGCATGGCCTGGTTGGCAATTTCCAAATCCTTTTCACGTTCAATTCCCAGTGCTCCCTGATAGGGCGCCCGGCCCAGCAACACCGCTTCACCGACAGTAAACGGCAGATCCACCGGCAATCTTTGGGGGACGAAGGCAACCGCCCGGGACAGTTCTTTGGGTGTATAACTGCGGTTAGATAGTCCCAGAATTGATAGCTGACCTTTCTGGGGTTTGAGAATTCCGGCCATGAGCTTCATCAACGTGGTCTTGCCGGAACCGTTGGGACCGATGATCGTAAAAAAAATACCTTTTTCAACGCTGAACGAAAGATGCCTCAACACATGACGTTTACCGAAAGAATGACTTAAACTAGATATGGTGATTGCGGGATTCATCGTTCTGATCTTTTTAAAAGCAGGATAAAGAGGGGTGCACCAATTAAGGCTGTAATCACACCGGCGGGCATTTCGCCTTGTTCGGGCAGTGTTCTTGCCAGAAGATCGCAAATCACCAGATAGGCGCCGCCACCCAGGATACAGGCCGGAACGAGAATGCGGTGGTCCGGCCCAAAGATGAGTCTTAACAGATGGGGCATGACCAGTCCTACGAAACCGATCAGGCCGCAATAGCTGACGGTGACACTCACCATAAATG
>JBAVYC010001295.1:0-4193 GCA_049698595.1 Desulfobacterales bacterium
TCGGGGTTTCCCAAGGAGAAATCAAAAACGTTATCCGATCCGTGCACGGCTTTCAGCCGGGCGCCTTCTTCGAACATCTTTTTTATCATTGAAGAAACTTCGACCATTTTGACCATTTTTTCAGCAATCGGCATGTTCCTATCCTCACAATTATAGTGTTTGAGATAATGCGTTTAGGGTTGATAACTGCCCACCCGTTAAATATATTTAAAGAACTATGGATAAGCGATACTGGAGACCGGATGCTCGATTCGGGATAAAAAGAAATAATGATCGATCGATTGGCCAACATCCAGGATAAGATTATTCGCATAATTGACCGTTGAGATCAACACGAAAGATAATGGGTCAGGCATCAAAGTATCAGGTGTCAGCGCGGCTGTCGGCGAACAGAGCGACCGGTTTGATCGAAAAGGCTTTTGCAATGTAGCCGTATAACATCGCAATTTAACAGCTTTGATGCCTAAAACCTGACACCCGACACCTGAAACCTTCCTGAGCGTCCCTCGAAATCCGTAAAAAGTGCTTTATATTAATCAGAACGATTATAAACAACAAAAGGAGGAAAAATGATTGCTTATTACGTGCATGACAGCAAAAAAGAAACTGACCTGATTGTGCTGCCGGATATGGGTTGCAGCGTTGCGGTGGATGCAGGACGTATGGAAGCGTTTATTTCAGTAAAGCCGGATTTTGCAAGCTGGTCGGGAGATGCCTGCGGCGAGCTGTCGCCCGAAGATTTTGGAACGATTGTGGCCAGCCGGGATGAAGGCGGAGATGTGTGCGTGGCGAATCATGATCTGTGGCGCCGGCGTATGGCGCATTTTTTAGGAGTGCCATCGTGAGAATCATACTCTTTGCCGGAAAGGGCGGTGTCGGAAAAACATCCGTGGCGGCGGCCACCGGAATCAAGACGGCCCAAATGGGTCACAAAACGGTGGTGATGTCCCTGGATGTGGCTCACAGCCTGGGGGATATTTTTGATTTTGACAGGGATCTGCTGGACCAGAATAAAGGACAGCCCACTGAAATCAATTCAAAATTATGGATTCAGGAGCTGGATATCCAGGAGGAGATCCAAAGATACTGGGGGGATATCCACGCCTATCTTTCCAGTTTGTTGAATACCGCCGGATTGGATGATGTCTTGGCTGAAGAATTGGCTATTTTACCCGGAATGGAAGAAATCAGTCTCCTGCTTTACATCAACCAATACGTCCGGGAAGAGAAGTTTGATGTCATTTTGCTTGATTGTGCGCCCACGGGTGAATCGCTCCGCTTCATCAGTATCCCCACGACATTGGAGTGGTATATGAATAAAATTTTTAAAGTGGAGAGAAGGTTTGCGAAATATTTACGCCCCGTGGCCAAACGCGTCACCGATGTTCCCCTGCCCGGCGATGACTATTTTCAGGCGATAGAAGACCTTTTTAGTAAGCTCAAAGGGGTGGATAAAATACTGGTGGATCCGGCCATGACCACAGTGCGGCTGGTGACCAATCCCGAAAAAGTGGTCTTAAATGAAACCCGGCGGGCTTTTATGTATTTTTGCTTGTATAAAATGAGTATTGATGCCATCATCATGAACCGCATGCTTCCGGGTAATGTTCAGGACACCTATTTTAAAGACTGGATGAAGGGACAGGAACATCACCTCGAAAAGGCCAGAGATTATTTTAACCCGGTGCCCATTTTTCCAGTCAATTTGTTTGGTGGTGAGGTTATCGGCTATAGCCGTTTGGAGGACTTAGCGAATAAAATCTATGGTGTTAGAGATCCGCTGGAGCGCTTCTATAAAGAGGAACCGCATCAATTTATCAAAGAAAACAACGGCTACCGTCTTAAGCTGAAACTTCCATTTGCGTTAAAAAAAGATGTTGAGCTCAACAAACGTTACGATGAACTCGTTATCCGGATCGGCGGTTTTAAAAGGCATATTCTGCTTCCAAGACAGGTGGCCCCGTTAAACTCGGTAAAGGCCAAATTGGAAAAAGAATATTTAAATGTCCTTTTTGAAGGAGACGATGATGGTTGAGAAAAAGGCTAAAGAAGATAGGATTGACTGCCCCGTGGGTACTTTTTTTAATGATCTTGAAAGAATTTTCGGGAGAAAATCACAGTTCAACAAACATTTGAACCGGTCGAAGATTGAATTTCTCAAGGGAGTCAAGTCATTGCTGGATGACCGGATCGAATACCTTGAGAAAAAGGATTCAAAAAAGGCCGGTGCCAAATTGACTAAAGTCAAGGTTGAATAATGACCAACCCGCACCAACCGAAACCGAATAAAAATAGTATCGATTTTTTCTCCGGCGAAACTATTTGCTTTGAATCCTGCCTGATTTTGAATTGACAAAATACACTCATTTGTGAATAGTCGCTAGACGATTCTTGATAATTTTGCGGCTTCCCGGGTGTGCGTGCATCTTTTCATAGTGAGCTTCCTTTTCTTCAAAAATGAGAAGCCGATTGAGTGAAAATAACGGCATTTCGGGAAGCCGTTGTTATTATGAAAATGCATATATTCCGGTATATAAATTTATGCACCGATGACCCGTTGGACGGCCAGCATGGTCACATCATCTCCTCTTGGAGCGATATCGATGAAAGAAAACAAATTGTTTTTGATACCTTCCAGCAATTCGGTTGCAGAATTAAAAGGTTGCTCGATAAGTGAACGCAGACGATTTCTGGTAAAAAGCTCATCTTCCGGCGACCGCGCTTCCGTGACACCGTCGGTGTAGCCGATCAGCATGTCATCCGGTTCAAATTGAATCTTGCCGACATCATAGGCGCTGTTCGGAAAGAGGCCGACAGCCGGCCCCGTGGGATCGAGTTTTTTCTTTACGCCTTTTTTATCAATCATGTAAAGGGGTTCGTGCCCCCCGTTGATATAGCAAAGCTGTCCGGTTTTCGGATCCAACACACCAAAAAACAATGTTGCAAACATGCTCTCTTCACCGTGGGTCAGGGCGATGTAGTTATTGGTAAACGGGACGGCCCTAAGATGCATCAACTGCTGATTTTCGGCAGATGGAACAGCGGTAAGTTCGCTGCAGGATTGATCAATTCCGGCGATTGCCGCCGGATCGTAAAATGCGGCCTGTTCGGCAAAAACCCGGATCAGGCTGCGAAACAACGCCATATAGAGTGCTGAACCGACGCCTTTATCACAGACATCTGCGATTACCAGACCGACGTTGCCATCGGGAAGCTTAAACACATCGTAAAAATCACCGGATACTTTACCGGCGGGGAAAAAGCAGGTTGCGATATTCCAGTCGGGAAAACTGGGGATGTTGCTGGGTAAAAAATCCTGTTGAATCTTCTGGCCTTTTTCCAGTTCAAACTCAACTACTTTGATCCGCTCCCATTCACGCAACCCCTCAACCATGTGATTGAAATTTTTAGCCAATTCGCCGATTTCATCTTTCGTGTTTACCGGAACGAACTTTGAAAGGTCCCCTTTGGCCACTTCGCCAGAAATTTCCGACAAGGTTTCAATCGGCCCCGAAATTTTGCGAGCAAAATAGTACCCCAGAAATCGCAGGATAATCAGCGTTACCAAAAAAAACAGCACAAAATATTTCATCTGCTTATGGATAATGCCGGTGAGTCCTTCGCTGCCGATATCTATTCGGAGAAAGTAGTTGTTGACATCATTTTCGCTGGTAATGTTTACGAACATGGTATGGGAGCCGGTGTCTGAATATATCTTTGCTTTGGAAGGTCGGAAGCGATGTCCCAGCCACTGGTCAAGCTTTTGCGTGTAAGAATCGTCCACAACTCGATTTGACTGCAGGATGGGGCCCTGGGGGAAATTCAGCCGAAACCAGGGTGAGTTATCCGGCGTCTTGCTGTAGATGGACAGGTCGTAAACATTATAAAAACTTGAAGAAAGGCTCGCCAGAATTTTCAACAAGCGATACAGCTCCGGTTGCGGCTTGTCGACGCCCTTCCAGATAAAATCCGGTTGACTGCTGTCGTTCAGCTGGGAGAGCTGATCATTGATCAATTTGCTGGTTGAACCGATGAACTGTTTCCTGGCGCCGATCATGTAGAGCATCGAGGTAACCAAAAATATTGTTAACCCGACGAGTAAAAAATAAAGGGAAATTCGTCTCGCCAATGAGGGCTTCCAGAAAGAGCAATAGCATTTAAAATGTTCTAATATTTTCATGGTGATTACCCTG
>JBAVYC010001296.1:0-3540 GCA_049698595.1 Desulfobacterales bacterium
ATTTATTTAGACAGGATTTACAGGATTGTCAGGATTTTTTGGGATTAGTATATCCATCCTGACCATGCTGTTGATTCTGTCAGAAAATTGGGGGTTGGTTCTATCTTCGGCCAACTTTGCATTCTGTCGGTTGGGTTGAGCCTATCTCGGGTTGTGTTGGGTTTCGTTTCACTCAACCCAACCTACACTTTGTCAGTTTGATTGTGCAATGCGAAACCCAACAATGCCCGATTTTAGGACTGAGCACGAAAATTGTAAATTTACACCGTTAAGTTTTCTTCTTCGATCAAACCGCCGGCTTTTCTGGCCAGCGGCGGCGCTCGGGTGAAACTACATGGAATAAGGGAGTAGTTAAAATGAACAACAACATCAAAAACGTGGCCTGCGTCGGCGCGGGGCTTATCGGGCAGGGGTGGGCGACGCTGTTTGCCGCTGCGGGCTATGCCGTCACCCTGCAGGATGTGAGTGACGCCAAACTGAAAGGCGCAATCGATCAGGTAAGTTTAAATCTGAGACTTCTGGCAGACAACGGCCGACTTTACCACGGAACGGCAGCCGGGGCTGCCAAAAACATTCGAACTACCCTGAGTCTGCTGGAGGCGGTCAAAGGCGTTGATTTTGTCCTGGAATCCGTCCCCGACAATTACGCAACCAAAAAGACGGTATTTAAGGAAATGGATGCGCTGGCCCCCGGCGATACGATTCTTGCCAGCAGCAGTTCCGGTTTGCTGATGAGTGAGATTCAAACAGCCGTTACCCGGCCCGGGCGATGCGTCCTGGTTCACCCGTTTCTCCCCGTTCACCTATTGCCGCTGGTGGAGGTTGTCGGTGGTGACCAGACCGATCCGGAGACGGTGGACATCACATGCAGCTTGATGAAAAACATCGGCAAGACCCCGGTGCGACTGAAAAAAGAAGTTTCCGGCTACATCGTCAACCGGCTCCAGGCCGCCATTTTGCGCGAGGCCGTTGATCTGGTGGCAACTGGGGTTGCCAGTGCAGAGGAGGTGGATCAGGCCTTCTGCAACGGTATGGGAATGCGGGACCCCTTCATCGGTCCTCTGCTGCGTGCCTATCTGGCCGGGGATGGTATCGAGAACTTCGTGGAACATTATGCAGAGTCCTATCGTTTGAGATGGGATTCGATGGCCACCTGGAACACGATTTCTTCCTCGGTGCAAGAGCGCCTTGTTGACAGCGTCAATGAAATGCCCATTGTACGTGAGAACTCGCTGGAGAAAATTAAAACCTGGCGCGATAGGATGCTGATCGAAATGCTGAAACTGGATCGAACTTGTTGTTGAAATGAGGGTGTCAACCCGCCCTGGTGCGACATGACGAAGTATTACCGTTCACTGTAGTAGATCTAAATTAAGTCTTATCTTCTGGATTCGTACTAAGTTAGCCCCAACTAAGGGGTTAGGTCTGGGCCGGGGATGTCGGGTTTTTGGTTTCAGACGCTTTTGAATTCGGAAGTGCGAATTTGGAAGCATGAAAATTGGATGATTTGACGACGAATTGCAGGGGGCAGAGAGAAAGAAATCAGATAGCGGATTTTCATAATGCCATTTAAGTTTTTTACTACAGACAATGGACCACCTAAAACCACCACGACTTATATTTGATTGACAGAATTGGACAGTAAGTTAGAACCTTGATTGACAATATGATATCGTAAAAATTATGGAGTCTATCAAAGTTTTGAATAGTATCTGTAGTTTTTAGAGGTCAAATTTTGTACAGATACTATAAGAGATATCTGGAATTTAGGCTCATTTGCGATTAGTTGGAGCTATATGGAATTTTTTAAATGGTATTTTGTTTCAGATATGCGCAGATATCTGCAGGCTCAAGGATTAGTATTAAATTACATCAAATGGTTGAGGCAAACAAATTCAGGATAGCATTTCTAATAGTGACCTCGCCTGCTTTAAGTCTGCTGTATTAAACCCCTCGTCGAACCAATTGTAAATTTCTGTCAGTGCTCTTTTGGCGTCTTTATATTTGCCCTGAGTCTGCCACATTCGGCTCAGACTGATGCTTGCTCTCAGCTCCAAGGACTTGGCACCCTGTCGTTTGGAAATTTCGATACCTTGTTTAAAGCAGTTTTCAGCATCAGTCTCAGCATGAGCTTGCATCAGGAGCAATTCGCCTTTAACTCGATATAGTTCCGCCTCACCAAGGCGCTCTTCATTTTTTCGGATTTCAGACAAGCTTTCAGCAACAACGCTGAGACCTGATTCGAAATTTCCGGTTTTTCCATACGCCTCAGCCAAAAAAGCACGAAATTGGGTTCCACCCAATCTTGCACCCGGGGCCTTCCAGTCATCAAGACTTTTCCTGATCAAGGCTAACCCACTTTCATTCTGTCCCATCAAAGACTGGCCGAATCCCAAGAAAATCTCGGCAAATGCTTTAAAAAACTCGAAACCATGTTCGTTTGCCAAGGCTATTGCGACCTCCGCGTGCTCTTGAACTTTTAGCGGTTCCTGTCGGTAAATATACAGAATGGCGGCATAACTTTGAGCAAAGACTGTGCTCAGGGGATGAGATAGGCTATGGGCAAGGGTAAGGGCTTTTCGACATTTTTTCAAAGACCGGTCCGGAAATCCCAGCAACCACAGGTTCCAGGCCATATAAGAAAGGCAGACCACCCCTTGATCTTCGTCTGTAAGGTGGGTGTATGATCTATGTTGGTGAGGATCATAATAGGAAAAGCCTTGTTCGAACTTTTGTTGGGCTATAACAAAATTGCCCATGAACCATAAAGCGGTTCCTATCATCTGGTAGGCCGACAAAAAGAGCACTGGATCTTGTTTACGTTTCGCCCCACGAAGAAGCTGCTCTCCAAGTTGGCGTGTCTTTTCCAACTCCGTCCGCACTATGTGAAACCTGGCCAGGCCGTGCAGAACTTGAAAAAGCTCAAAGCCCGCATCTTCTTGAAGGCATAGTTCACTTGCCCGACTGAATGTTTTGCCCGCTTCCGGATCCGCATAGCCTTTGGTGGCGATCAGGGCATTGCCTAATGCGACCTGCAAGCGCAATTCCAGCTCAATACGCTCGGGGGTGGGTTCACCTGGTAGAGCTTTGAGTAGTTCAAGGCCGTTTTTCAGGTGACCAATAGCTTCAATATATGCTGATCTTCGGATGGCTATTTCTCCAGCTTTTTGCCAATAGGGAATCGCCTGTTCTATCTTACCTGCTTCGGTAAAATGACGGCCCAACACCTCCGGATTAACACTTGTTCTCTCGGGGAAATGTTTTTCCAATATCTGGGCAATCCTGACATGGCATTTCTGACAGGCGCTCTTAAGCAATGACTGATAAACTGAATCCTGAGTGAGAGCATGTTTGAAGACATAGGTCGATTGCGGATATATGCCTCTTTCATAGAGAAGTTCGGATTCCTTTAGAATGGACATGGAGGATAATAATTTTTTTTCGGATAATCCGTACAATTGTTTGATCAACTTGTAGCTGAACTCCCGGCCTATGACGGATCCAAGCTGAAGCATCCTTTTAGCATCTTCTGGCAGTGAA
>JBAVYC010001297.1:0-1930 GCA_049698595.1 Desulfobacterales bacterium
GGTAAGGGCATAAATACCGGCAAAGCCGCCAACGACGGCAAGCACAATTTCGGGCCAGGTGCCGACAAAGACCATTCCCGGGGCGTAGACGAAAACAAAAGGCAGGATATATTTGGCAATGCCCAGTCGCAGGGAGTGAAATCCGGTCTGCATGGGGTTGGAACCGGCAATGCCCGCCGCGGCAAAGGATGCCAGCGCCACCGGTGGTGTGATGGCCGAGACCAGTCCAAAATAAAAGGCGAAAAAATGGGCGGCAATGGGTTCGACGCCCATTTTGGTCAGGGCCGGTATGACGAGGGCCGCCAGGGTGATATAGACGGCCGTGGTGGTAAGTCCCATGCCCAGTATCAGGGAAGCAAACATGGTTAAAACCAGCGCGATGGGAAGCACCCCACCGGCCGTGTTGACAATCAGGTTGGTGAATTTAAGACCCAGCCCGGAAACGAACACACAGCCGATGATGACCCCCGCCGCAGCGCAGGCGACCGAAACCGATACCGCCAAGCGGGCCCCTTCTTCGAGGGCGCTGAGTATATCAACGGGATTCATGCGGGTTTCGGGGCGCAGAAAACTCAAAATCAGAATGGAGATGATGGCCCAGAATGCGGCAAACATGGGGGTGTAACCAATGACCAGCAGGACAATGATAATGGCGATGGAGAGAAACAGGTGACCGCCGCGCTTGACTTCTTCTTTGAAGTTGGGGAGCTCGGCGGCCGAGATCGTTGACAGATTGCGCTTGCGGGCCTCAAAATGTACCATGACAAAGATTGAAAAAAAGTAGATCAGGGCCGGAAATATGCCGGCGACAGCCACTTGCAGGTAGGGCAGATTGAGAAACTCGGCGATCACGAAGGCCGCCGCTCCCATTACCGGCGGCATGATCTGACCCCCGGATGAAGCGCAGGCCTCCACGGCACCGGCAAAATAGTCCCGGTAACCGATACGCTTCATCAGCGGAATGGTAAAGCTGCCGGTGGTGACCACGTTGGCGACGGCCGAGCCGGAAACCGATGCCATCAGACAAGAGCTGACCACCGAGGCCTTGGCCGGCCCGCCCACCTTGCTGCCGGTTAGGGACAGGGCCACGTTGATGAAAAAACGGCCGGCTCCCGACCGCACCAGGATGGCCCCAAAGAGGATGAACAGAAAAATGTAAGTGGCCATGACCATCAGGGGGATGCTGTAGATGCCGTTTTCCCGCATAAAGAGATAATCGATCATCGTGAACCAGGAACTGGGTGGGCCATAGAATATACCGAAGAAGTGATCCGATAAGGCGGTTTGCAGAATGAAGAAGCCGGCGATGATCACCATGGCCCATCCGACTGTCCGGCGAGTGGCCTCCAGCAGCAGAATGAGCAGCACGGTGCCGGCATAGATGTCCAGCTGGTCCAGATCACCACGGCGGAAGATGAAGGCGTCCAGGTCCCAGAGCGTATAGATTTGCACGGCCAGTGTCAGCAAGACACAGATCAGGTCGACTGCAAACCAGGCGTTTTTGGGATCC
Source organism: Desulfobacterales bacterium (assembly GCA_049698595.1). Taxonomy (GTDB): domain Bacteria; phylum Desulfobacterota; class Desulfobacteria; order Desulfobacterales; family JAFDCJ01; genus JAFDCJ01. Next base: position 1,511 of record JBAVYC010001297.1, read on the forward strand.
GTCCATTTCTTGCGGCCCAGGGGGCGCAGCAAAAAGCAAAGGATCATCACGAAGGCCAGGTGGGTCGATCGAAAGGCATGGGCTTCGAGCGAACCGGCGTACGCCACAAAGAGATGATAGATGCTCAGGGCAATCGATAAGAAGCAGATGGTCAGCTCCAGGGGATAATGGAAAATCCCTTTTTTCCGGCGTAGCAGGAACTCCAGGATACTTTCTTTCTTTTCTTCCTGGTATTCAAGTTTTTGCGTTTCAGCAGTCAAATTTCGCCTTTCTCAATCCAAGGAATGGATTCTAATTAAAAAACGCATCAGACAGGATTTACAGGATTGACGGGATTTTTTTCGCCTTCGGCGAGGAGCCCTTTCAGCCGAAGGCCGTTCTATCCCGATGATCCTGTTGATCCTGTCCAATTTTCTTTTA
>JBAVYC010001298.1:0-2820 GCA_049698595.1 Desulfobacterales bacterium
AAGAGAAATAGTAAGCAAATAACACGACAGCGAAGGCGATAAGCCAGGTTTTGTTGTGACCTGGAAATTTGCCCCGTTCAATCCATTTCCTCTTAAAGGTCAGTATCCCCAAGACAAAATAAGCAACGTACAGGAAGATTCTGGATACTCGAAATTGAACAAAGTTTCCCAGTGTGAACCACGATTCAGGGTCTGAAACCTTGGGGGAAAACGCAAACATAATCCCTATTATTACAGTTGAACCGAGAAATGTTATAATCCCAATGGTTAACATCATTTTTACTGTAGATAGAATGGATGGTTTAACAGTCTTGAATGGCCGATCCATCGGTTCAAACCAGCTTTTTTTTAATGCGTAAATGAAACTGAAAATCAAGAAGAAAGCGATCAGCAAACCAATAAACCACATGTACCGCTGGTAAAACAAGTCATTCTGCATAATCTGTCCCATCGGCGGCAAGATCCTGAAGTCAAAACTTACTGCATTGTTCATAACAGCCAGCCAAGTACTCCAGTAGCTGACTGACAGGATTAAGCCGTTACGCGTATAATGATAGACCAGGGGCAGAATTGGGCCGATGAAGAGAGTGCATACCAACCAGGGTATTCCCAGCCTCCTGAGTTTTCCATGGATGAATTGTGTGATTGTGCTTTTGCGAATCGAGGGAATGGCAAAATAACCTGAAATGAAAAAAAGAGATGGCATCAGGAAACCATCGCAGAAGCCGGTAAAGATGCCAACAAATATACTGGATTCATCTGCCACCGGCCACCAGCTAGAATATAGATACGCCATACTTGCATGTTGCAATACAACGCCAAAAACGAAAAGAAAACGCAGGTTGTCAAAAAAAGTCACTCGATTCCCCTGATTAGATGGGACTGGTTTGGTTGTTATTATTGATGTTTTCATTTCCCGTTTGCCTCCCTGTTGCCTGCTGCCCGCAGTGGGTGTTACTTCTGAATTTGCGAAAGCTGCACGTATCACTACCCGGGTATTGATATCCTGATGTTTCGATACGCAACAGTCCCCAAGCCTTCCTGAAGCATTAGGGTTAATTTATCTTGTTATTTGCCATATTTTATATGGCAAAATGCCAGACTTTGTCAAGAAAAAAATTAAATTAGAGTCGCAGGTATGGTGGTCAAAGCATACAGGCTATATTCTTGACTTTTGCCAGAAAAAAGTTGTAAGATCTCTTGAGCTTATGTGAAAGGAAAATGGAATGGAAAAGAAAAAAATTAGTCCAAGAATTGAAGGCCAGAGCCAAAACTTTTTTTCAAAAAATTTCAATACGCTAAATGCCGGGGCTGAATATGTTCTTGACGGGTTTCCAATGCTATTTAACCGTGCGCTTCATGAAATGAGAGGGCATTTTTCAGATGAAGAATTATCTTTTTTGGTCGAAGCTTTCAAGGAAACAAAACTAAGTCCACAATTGGCTGGTCAGCAGTTTAAAATATTTTGCGATGATGCGATGACCTTTAGAAAACTTGATGATAAGTGGAAAATTAAAAGCGATGTATTTTTAAAAAAGATAAATGACCTTACATCCTTCCAAATGGCCTGCCTTGAGATTTGGGCGAACAAATTCTGGTTTGCCAAATGGAAAAAAGGGGACAAAAATTTGAAAGAATATGTGAAATTATTAACGTAATACTGGTAAAATTACGCATCAATAGAGGGTTCGCCTCAAGATAAAGACGGAAAATTTAACGACATGGGAAATGCACTGGATATGTCTTTCACAGATTTTGCTTCGACCACCTGGGATTTTCTTTCTTAACAAGTTTTCGGTACAGGGTTTAATTGAAAAATCAGATAAGTTTATCGTTCCACTGGCGGTTGGTGATCGGCTGATAAGCAGGGGGGTACCCCCAGGAAAAATCGTCGAATTGGACTGGTGGCAAGAATACGGGCTCGATCAAAACTTGATGATAGCGGCAACTCCGGCACAGCATTTTTCAGTTTCTCCACTTCTGGTGTAGATTTTTCCGAGTCCCCGGCAGCAATGCGCCAGTAGCGGGCGCATTTTAAGTCCGTCCGCCAGTTCTTTAGTTTGGCTAAATGTGTGCGTTGCCTGCTCGATCTGTTCTGAGTCATTTTCGGACTGAATTTTTGCCATAGTGTAGAGTGCCCAGGCGCCGAAGCAACGCTCCAATGATGAGATAACAGATAATTGTAACAGTTAGCCAGACGAGCATTATCATCGATTTCCCGGGCCAACAATTCGGCCTCACGGATGTGATCCGCCCAATCGTCATGTCTACCCAGGGGAAATAGGGATGAACGCTGCCAAAACGCAAATCGATTTCCTGTTCAAGATGGATTTGATGATATTTTCACAATTCAAATGCCCCAGAGCATTCAAAATAATGGGGGTGTGATGGCTCCAGTTTCCCCAGATCGCTGAATATTCGGGTCGATAAATAACCGGTATCATGAGCGGATGAGGGGCTACAAACGATTGCTCTGTTCAAGATCTTTTTTGAGTATCACTACGTTTAACCTACTGTTTAAATAACATAATAGCCGTTATGTTTTGCTTGCAGTACAGAAAATTAAGCCGGGCCACCACTGACCCTGCCATAAAAAATCAGTAGTCTCGAATACTTCTGGTTATGCGCGACGGTTAGGGTATTGTCATCAATGGCGCTATTGCAACAGACGTAAATACATTCGAACATACTGGAAAATCGTGCCCGTTTGCCTTTTGTTTTCGTTAGGCTTCATGATGAGCGGCATCTTCGCGGACTCGGGCCTGCAAGACGCTAAATGTTCTATTCTATTGTTGGATTTGGACTGTACTCCGGCACCGC
>JBAVYC010001299.1:0-5843 GCA_049698595.1 Desulfobacterales bacterium
CCAAATAAGGTAAGGATCCTTCCACCGCCACCAGATTTAGCAGCAAACCGGTGAAAAGCAGGCCCAGAATGCAGCCAAAGATGATTCGGTAGTTGGCAATGCCTAAGATAATCAGAAATGCAGCACCGACAAAAGCCAGAAAGGCCGAGGTTCCGCCAATGCTACCGGGATAGAGACCGAAAAACAGCTTCGCGGTGCTGTAGCCGGCATCGGCAAATGCGGATTGAATGTTGCCGGAAGGTTCGGTAATAGCGGCAATTGATAGTGGCGTTGCACCGGTATATGCGTCTACCGCTGCGGTCTTGCCGCCACTTAAAACCGTCCAGATCGCGTCACCGGAATTTTGGGCCGGATAAGCAAAATAGAGGAAGGCCCTGCCGGTCAGGGCGGGATTTAGAAAATTTCGGCCCGTCCCGCCGAAGATTTCCTTGCCGATCACGATGCCGAAGGATATGCCGAGGGCCGCCTGCCAGAGGGGGATCGTCGGCGGCAATGTCAGAGGCAGCAACGCGCAGGTAACCAAAACGCCCTCGCTCAACTCGTGTTTGCGCACCGATGCGAACAAGGTTTCCCAGGCAAACCCGAAAATATAAACCACCACGACGATCGGCGCCACGGCTTTCAGACCGGTCCAGATTACCGGCCAGAAGTCGGTCCCCAGGCCGGAAGCCAGATGGGATTGATAGCCGACGTTGTAGACGCCGAAAGCATAGTGGGGCAATAGCGCAATGATGACCAGCATCATATATCTTTTGACATCCAGATTGTCCCTGACATTGGGTGCAACCAGGCTGACTCGCGCCGGTGCATAGAAAACCGTTTCAATCGACTCATAGAACGGCCATAATTTCTCCAGTTTTCCGCCTTTTTCAAAATGCCTGCGGGTGGATTCAAAGAATTTTTCAATTCGATTCATCGGCGCACCTGTTCTTTGTAAACCTCGGCTTTTGCCCTTTTTAGGGATTCAAGTAGGTCGATTTTGGACGGGCAAACATAAGAACACAAACCGCATTCGACGCAGTCCAATAAGCCGTGTTCGAGGGATTCTTCAACCTCTCCGGCCAAAATGACTTTGTAGGTGAACTGGGGCAGAATGTCGACCGGACAGACCCGGGCGCAATAGCCGCAGGCGATGCAGGCGCGCTCGCCGCCGTGCATGTTGCAATTCATTTCAAGTTCTTCTTGGTTGATGGCCGAAAGAAACGCCCTTGAAAAGGTCGGCTTGCGATAACCGGGATTGAACAAACCCAGCAACTCGCCTCTGTGGTTGCCCTCGGCCAGCAAATTCAGAGCGGTTTCGTAAAATCCGAGATAGGACAGAGGCAATGCACCGTAGCCGGTTAGAATGCCGCCTTGAACATAGCGCCAGCTTGCGGTTTCGGTTCGCTCGGCATCAATCACAGACAGGGGTGCTCCCATCCGGCTGATGACATGTCTGGGACGAGACACACCGGATCCACCAAGGGATACGATCCGCTCGGTGGGATAGACGCCGTTGCGCAGCAGTCGGGCAATCAGTAAAACATCCTGACCGTTAATGAACCAGGCGCGGTTTTCCATCGCTGAGCTTTTCATGCGGTACAGCAAGACACCCGGGTCATGGGCAGGGTAATTGCCCGTGTAGGTCAAATTGATGATATCGTCGAGCGTTGACGTCAAACCAGAATTTTTTTCGCGCCGACAAACATAGACCGGGGCGGCAGCCAATTTGTTCAACACCCTCAGGCCAAATCGAAACAACGCTTCGTTGCCGGGGAGATAGACTTGGGGCAGCGGATGAAACGGCTCCGAACTGTCGAGGTTAACATACAATGCCGGCGGCACAGCGTCCGGCCGCGCGTGGTCTCTGAAAGGCAACTCCTTAATCAATGGCCAGAGCCCGCCGGTGACAAGCGCCTGGATCAATTGCTCGCGGCTCATCTTGTCGATGTCTTCTGGACTGTATTGCTCAAATTCGACCGCTTCTTCGGTTTCATCCAGCTTGATGATGATTTCTTGAATCACCCGGCGAGGTCCAAAGTGAATGTCGGTGATGTGCCCGCCGCCGGGTGATAAAAATTGTATTTGCGGGTTGCGTTTGTCTTCAATCAAAGGGGACCCCAGAGCAACGCGATCTCCCTTTGCAACCTTCAAGCGAGGCTTCACAAAAGGAATGCGTTCGGGCAGCAGTGCCAGATGGGTTGGCTGCTGGGCTTTTTGGGTTGCGACAGATGGTGAACCGACCACCTTCAGATTGTAGCCCTTTTTGATTCGGATGGTTTTCATTGAATTTTCAATCCGAAGCCGACCATTTAACCGACCGACCTGTTAAACAGGGCCGAACCTCTTTTTTGATCTGTTTCGGGTGTCTGAGAGGAGGGTCATGCTGTTGTTGACCGCGATGACAATCGCAACGGGCGCAAGCCGGACGCTGCCTGTTATCGCTGTCGGACCGGTCTTTGATGAAATAGACCACTAAAAACAGTGAAAAAACCACTATCGTGGCGGCCAATATGAAAATAATTTCCACAGCATCGATCCCCTATATTAATCGGCCAATGAACTATAAAACACATGTCATGCCTGACTTGATCCGGCATCCAGGCTATTTTCCTGGATTCTGGCGTTCGCCAGAATGACATTGGTTCAGGTATTTAATCGCCGGAGTAATGCCCCTTTCCAAGGAACATTTCCAAAATGATTTTGTATGTGAATGATAAGCAGCAAAATATCGTATTAACCTACCAATAGGTACAAGGGCTAATATTAATTATCGATTCAGCCGTCGTCAAGAAGATCTTAAAACCTGAACGCTGTCTTTCGCGAATTTATGTCTTTCGTTAGATACTCGGCATATGAGAATGGATTTGACGCTGATACGAGGGGATCATCGATTGTCAGATCGTCTTATTTCCGGCTGTTTTATTGTTCTCAGCGCCCTCTCTCATTGCTCGGCATTATATGTCGCTTGATGACTAAATATGCCAGAGCAACAGCGGCAATCAACGCAGCAATTCCCACAAGGGTGAGGCTTTCGTATTTGTTGATGTCCAGTATGATGACCTTGCGCGCGATGGCAATCAGGGCCACTTCCAGGACAATTTCGACGTGAATAACATTGGTGAGTAGGTATGCCTTGATGGTTTCCAGCAGTTCGATGCCGATTAGAACCAGCAGGAAAAATCCGAAAATTTCCAACAGCTCATCGATTTCAAGCAGAATGATGGGCGGCGTGATGATGTCCCTGATGATAACCCAGCCCAGCTCGACCGTGGCCAGCACCACCACGATGACCATCATGGTGATGAGGCTCAGCACGATGATATGTTCGAATTTTTTAAGAAATGCCTGCATGCAATCTTCAATTATCGGAGGCAAATTGGGTTGTCAAGAGAGATTTCATGCGCGGACAAAGTGTTGGTTGGATGTGAGTTGACTCTCCGGTTGTCTGGCGGTTTTATCGGGTTCATTTGCCAGGAAAGAAATCGTGTTTTAATATACTCACTGAGTACAGATGAGCGAATGATTGAGTTCAAGCAGGAAAAGTTTCCCAATGAGAACAGAAACGAGCGGCCCACTGCCGTCCAAAAACTGGTTTCGTCTGTGGCAGTGGTTCAGATATGATTTTTTCGGGATCGTGCGTGAAATGCGCTTAAGCTACCTGCCGCCACTGATGGTGTATTTTGCCGCCGGCGTTTCCGGTTTCACGGGCATCGTCGAAAGCTTTTACGTCAAACAGGAGTTGGGCTTATCTGCCGCTTTTCTGGCCGGACTTGGGTTTTGGGCCGGATTGCCCTGGGCACTGAAAATGCCCGTGGGGCATCTGGTCGACCTCTTCTGGCGACGAAAAGCAATTTTCGTCTATATTGGTGCCATCCTGATGGCGGCCAGCCTGTTGATAATGGTAGGGCTCACGGGCTCGAAAGACCAGATGGCAAGGTACCTGGCGCCCGGAACCTGGTACGTGATTTCCAGCCTCTTGTCCCCTATCGGTTTCGTCCTCCAGGATGTGGTGGCCAACGCCATGACGGTTGAGGCGGTACCCTCACACACCGAAGAGGGGATTGCCATCCCTGAGACGGAACTCAAGCGTATGCACATCACCATGCAGACCCTCGGGAGAATCGCCATCATCGGCGGCAGTGCCCTGGTCGCCGGTGTGGGCGGGTGGTTAGCCAAAACCCTATCCTACAGCGTGATGTACGAGTTGGCGCTCCTTATTCCAGCCATCTCAGTAATGGGTGTGACCATCGGCCAGTTCAGCGTTCGGCTCCGGTGCCTGCGTTTAAGACGCAGCGGCATGGCCGAGGCTGACATTCGGACCGCGCTGCATCTGGCAAACCCCGATCTGACGCCGAACTGGTACATCCTCGGCGGCAGTGCCGCCTTTGTCATGATAAGTCTCGTTCTGGGGCTTTCGGATGTTGCCGTCAAAAAGGAAGCCATTTTCTTGGGTTCCCTCACCGTGATTGCGTATTTAATAAGCCGGCTGTTGAAAGATCTGGAGCCGGTCAAAAGACGCGAAATCATCGGTATGGCCATAATTATCTTTATTTTCCGTGCCATGCCGGGCGTTGGTGCCGGTGCAAGCTGGTGGCAGATCGACGTACTGGGATTTGATGAGGCCTTCTTCGGAACCTTACGGCAGATCGCGTCCATCCTGGCAATTATCGGTTTATTTGCGCTGCGCGGCTGGATGACCCGCCGCCCGATCACCTATCTGGTGGTTTTCCTTTCGATTTATAACGCTGTGATGATGCTGCCGTTTATCGGGATGTACAATGGACTGCACCTTTGGACCGAGGCCCATCTCGGGTTCGGCGCCCGAACCATCGCTATTATCGATACGATGGCCGATTCCCCGCTGGGCCAGGTGGTCATGGTTCCCATGCTGGCCTGGATCGCGCGGGAGGCGCCAGCCGACCAGAAGGCAACATATTTTGCAGTCATGGCGGCCTTCACAAACCTGGCGCTGTCGGCTGCCAACCTCGGAACCAAATATTTGAACCGAATTTTTGTGGTTGAACGCGGCAATTACAGCGAACTGGGGAGCCTCATGGTGACGGCAGCTATAATCGGGGTGATCGTTCCACCCATGACGGTGCTGCTGGTAAACTTATGGAAACGTCTCCCACCGGCCGAAACCGCGGGACGGGTATCAGGCGATTCAAAAACCGATTCACTTAATCATTGCGGCCGTTAAGACAGATGTGACCGAGCGTATCGTGGATGCCGCTAAAGCAGTCGGCGCCACTGGGTCAACAAAAATACCTTCACATGGCACCGGCATCCACGAAGCTAAGACATTTTTCGGTCTGACCCTGGAAGCTCAAACGGATTTGGTTTTGTTCTTATCAGAAGAACACCTGGTCGAAACGGTCATGAAGGCAATTTATACAGCCGGCCGTTTTGATAAGCCGGGCACCGGAATTGCCTTCGTATTACCGGTGGATCAGGCATCCGGTTTGGAGAGCCAAATGGAAAGTTTCAAGAAATGCCAACTGAATGGGAAGGTCTCTGAGACGGACAGGGACGACATTAAATGATTTCAGTCCCAAGCACTTGAACAATCAGTCCCAACGCGTCCCGTCCGGCGGTATCGCTCTCCGGTGGCAAAAACCCCGAGCCTTCCGGAGCCGGCGAGAACACAGCGCCAGCGGTTTCAGGCAATGGTTTGGACGCAGTATCCTTGCCGGTGCTGTAACGCTGGTAGGCGGCATAGGCAAGCGCCCCCACGGCAGCAATCCCGCCCATCTTGAGTGTTTGTTTGCCCAGCTTGCGACCGGACTTGCTGGTCAACAGGCTGCTGGCGAGTCCGCCGGCCAAACCGCCGGCGAAGCCACCGGCTGCACCGCTGCCAAGCA
>JBAVYC010001300.1:0-11506 GCA_049698595.1 Desulfobacterales bacterium
AAATATGCCAGTATTACGAGAAAATCAATACAATTATATTCGTTTTGATACTCTAAATCCACCACTCCAATATTCCAGAACCCATGATTCCATCATTCCAATTGCGGAGCGAAGCGGAGCTAAGTTCGGTTTCAGGTGTCGGGTGTCAGGGAAAGGAAGTGTTAGATACTCGTGTATGAAACTACACCAAAATGGCACGCTATTTTGGTGATTAGGCTGGCCATTGCGATGGCTTGGATTAAACAGCGAACCGCAGAATATCGAATAACGAATAACGAATTTCGAAGGATGGAATCGCTTCGCTCTGTCTCTTTATTAAAAAAGATAGAATACATTCCTTCGACATTCGACATTCGGCATTCATTATTCGATATTTGCTTTTTTAGAGTTTCATTTTCGATCAGACTGGCCGTTTTTCTGGCCTGCGGCTGGGCTGACACCTGACACCCGACACCTGAAACCTATGTAAATAATCAGCGTGCTTACTGCCCCGCGTGGGCCACCTTTTCTGGGCGTAGTCTCGGAAAAAGCTTAGAACGCGTTAATCGGATTTTTTTGGAGGATAGGCAATACCAATGAAAAAAGAAAAAAATACGGATCGAATATCAACTTTTATCGGCGCAGATGCCAGCTTTGACGGTACGATCGAGTTTAAGGGCACCATCCGGGTCGATGGCAGGGTGAAAGGGAATATTTCCAGCAACGGCGGCACGGTTGTGGTCGGTGAAAAGGGGGTTGTCAACGCGGAGATGTCCGTTAATGTGGCCGTTGTGATGGGTGAGGTCAACGGGTCGATTGATGCCAAGGAACGTATCGAAGTTTATCCCCCGGGACGTCTCGGCGGTGATATCCGGTCGCCAATTGTTTCTATCGAGCCGGGCGGGATTTTTAATGGAAATTGTGTGATGAAGCCCAATACGGAGTCTTCGGGCAAATCATCTCCCTTTCCCAAGAGTCCACCCGTGGCAGTTGAATCAAAAGAAACCGAATGATTTGAAAAATTTTCCAAAAAACCTTTGACAACTAATCATGCCTGATGGTATAGACCGCCGCAGTTAAGTCACTGCTCACAGGGGTGAATTTGTGAAACAAATAAAGTAGTTGCCGTGAACTGGTAGACGGAGGTTTTTTATGAGGATTTCTGGTGTTTACCGGAAAGGTTTTCCGATATTTATCATGCTTGCGCTGATTTGCCTTGTTTTTCCCCAAATCGTGCTGGGATCATCCGGAGAGTCAGGCGGCGGCGGGGTGACAGTTACTCCCGACGGGTCAATTGTCATTCAAATTGTTAATTTTCTCTTTACCATCTGGGTTCTGAACCTGCTGCTGTACAGACCTATCCGTAAAATTTTGACTCAGCGCAAAGAAAAAGTAGATGGCTTAGAGCTTGCCATTGAAACCTCCAACAACGATGTCAGAGAAAAAGACGACGCCTTCGCCGCGGGTATAAAAGAAGCGCGAGCAAGAGGCTTTAAGGAAAAAGATGCCTTATTGCAGCAAGCGGGTGATGAGGAAAAATCGATTATCGCCGATATCAATCGCAAAGCCCAGGCTGAGTTAGCCCAAATCCGGGAACAAATAAAAAAAGACGCTGAGGTTGCCAGACAAAGCTTACAGTCAGAAATTGATGATTTCGCCGATCAAATCAGCCAAAAGATTCTGGGGAGGGCTGTTTAATGAAGATTTCCTGTTTTGGCCGCTTGCATCGTTTTAAGAAAAGCTCAGCGGTAATTTTTTTGATTCTGTTGTTTCTTATCGGTTTTTCGCTCCCGATAGCCCTGGCTGCATCCGGTGAAGATTCCGGCACAAAGGGCTGGGTTGCAACCGATTGGTTTCGGGTGATGAATTTTACGGTTTTGGCGATAGCACTTGTTTTTGTTCTTCGCAAACCGCTATCCCAGGCACTCGGTGCCCGTATCACGGGCATTAAAGACCAACTGGAAGACCTGGAAGCACGCAAGGCCGAAGCTGAAAAACAGCTGGCTGAATATAATGAAAAATTATCTCGGCTGGAAAAAGAGTCGGAAAAGATTGTTGAGGACTATATCAAGCAGGGGAAAGAGGCGAAAGCGAGAATTTTAAAGGAAGCTGAATCAGCAGCTGAAAAGCTCCGAAACCAGGCTCGCCGAAATATCGAGCATGAATTCAAACAGGCAAAATTTAAGCTGCAGGAAGAGATTTTTGAAACATCGCTGTCCAAGGCCGAAGAAATTTTAAAAGGCAAAATTTCGGGAGATGATCAGGACAGACTGGTGGATGAATACTTGAAGAAGGTGGAGGCAGGATGAAAAACTTGGCGATTCCAAGGCGCTACGCCAAAGCACTATTGCTGATCGGAAAAGAAGATGGTCAAACCGAAACTTATCGCAAAGAGCTTGCAGAGTTTAATGAATTGATTGAAAAAGAAAAATCGCTCGAGCAGGCCATCAACAATCCCCTTTACAACGCCGCCGGGCGCAAGAAGGTTTTGGAGGCCATTATCGAAAAGGTTGCGCTTTCCGCAATTATGAAATCTTTTTTAACGCTTTTGTTTGAGAAGGGGCGTTTTATTTATTTGAGCAGCATCAATGACTTTTACCAGAAACTCGCTGATGAGCTAAAAGGCATCGCACGCGCCAGTCTGGTTTCGGCCACCGAACTTTCATCGGAAACCGTTGAAAAAATTCGTAAAACCCTGTCGGAAAAGACAGAGAAAGATATCATTCTGGAAGTTGAACAGGATCCGAGCCTCATCGGCGGGATTGTTACTCGAATCGGCGATCTTGTTCTGGATGGGAGTATCAAAACACAATTACTCAATATGAGAGGATCATTAAAAAAGGGTGAAGGTGTGTAATGGAACTAAGAGCAGAAGAAATCAGTCAAATTATTAAAGAGCAGATTACGGATTATGACAAGAAAATCGAATTGAGTGAGACCGGTGTCGTTTTGTCTGTCGGTGACGGCATTGCCCGTATGTATGGTCTGGAAAAAGCCATGGCAAATGAGCTGGTGGAATTTCCCGGCGGCATCCTGGGGCTGGTGCTTAACCTCGAAGAGGACAACGTGGGTGTCGCCGTTATGGGTGAGGATATCCATATCAAGGAAGGCGATATCGTCAAACGAACCGGTCGAATTGCTGAAGTTCCGGTGGGAGAAGCAGTTCTCGGTCGGGTGGTCTCCACCGTCGGCGAACCTTTGGACGGCAAGGGTCCAATCGACGCCAAGGAGTTCAGTCGGGTTGAAATGGTGGCCCCGGGTGTTATCCAGCGGAAGGGTGTTCATGAGCCCTGCTATACGGGTCTCAAAGCCATTGATGCCATGACGCCCGTGGGACGCGGACAGCGGGAACTGATCATCGGTGATCGCCAGATCGGTAAAACCGCCGTTGCCGTTGATGCTATTCTGGCTCAGAAGGATACGGACGTTTACTGTATTTATGTGGCCTGCGGGCAGAAAAAATCGACGGTGGCCCAAGTCTACGCCGTGCTGGAAAAGCACGGTGCCATGGAATATACGACTATCGTATCCGCTTGTGCCAGTGATCCGGCCACCTTGCAGTATCTTGCACCTTTTGCCGGCTGCGCCATGGGTGAATACTTCCGCAATAAAGGCCAGCATGCACTGATTATCTATGACGATCTGTCAAAACAGGCAGCTGCTTACCGGCAAATCTCACTTCTGCTGAGACGCCCCCCGGGACGTGAAGCCTACCCCGGCGATATCTTCTATAACCATTCACGCCTTCTTGAGCGGGCGGCCAAGATGAATGACGAACTCGGCGCAGGGTCCCTGACAGCGCTTCCCATCATCGAAACCCAGGCCGGCGACGTTTCCGCCTTTATCCCGACCAATGTGATTTCCATTACAGATGGCCAGATTTATCTGGAGCCCTCCCTGTTTTTCGCCGGTGTCAGGCCTCCTATCAATGTCGGACTGTCGGTTTCCCGGGTCGGTGGCGCCGCCCAGGTGAAAGCCATGAAGCAGGTGGCCGGTACTTTGCGTCTGGACCTGGCTCAATTTCGTGAACTGGAGGCATTCGCGGCCTTTGGCAGCGACCTGGATGCGGCAACCCGGCGGCAGTTGACCCGCGGCGCAAGGCTGGTTGAAATCCTCAAACAACCGCAATTTCAGCCCCTGTCCATGGAAAAACAGGTCACGATCCTATACGCAGGTACCAAGGGTCATCTCGATGAGTATCCGGTTGACGTCCTTGCAAAATACGAGGCAGGACTTTACACATTCATCGAAGACAGGTATCCGCAAATTTTTTCTGAACTGAAGGAAAAGGAAGCAATTTCAGACGATCTGGACAAGGTAATGGCCGAAGCCATAAAGGCTTACGGTGAAGAGTTCAGGGATACGATCAAATAGTTATTTGTTATAAGTTAAAAGTTATTAGTTAATAGTTCGGATGTCCTTCGAATAACCAGTAACCACTAACAAATAACCTGAGGTTTATATGGCAAGTCTAAAAGATGTGCAGAATAAAATTGCTGCGGTTAAGAAGACAAAGCAGATCACAAAGGCCATGAATATGGTGGCGACCTCAAGGCTTAGGGGCGCCCAGATGAATATGGATAATTTTCGCCCCTATGCCGGTAAATTTTCAGAGGTATTGGGGAGTCTGGCTCAGAAATCCAGTCAGGATGCCAACCCTTTACTGGTGCCCCGTGAGGAAGTAAAGAAACTTCACGTGGTCTTATGTACCTCGGATCGGGGATTGTGCGGCGGCTTCAATGTGAACCTGATTGAAAGGGCCGGTTCCCTCATGGAGGATAAATCCGGTGCCGGCATTGCGATATCCTGTACTAATTTTGGCAAAAAAGGCCGAGACTGGTGTCGCAAGAAGAAAATACCTATAGTAGACGAACATATCGGCGTCGTCGGAACTAGTTTCGGCTTCAATGTCGCTGCCAAGGCAGGACGCAAGCTAGTGGAAGGATACCTGAATGGAGACTATGACGAAGTCTATGTGGTCTATGCCGAATTCTTAAGCATGGGCAGACAAATCCCCACCCTAAAACAGCTGTTGCCGATACCACCGATTGAAATTGCTGAAAATGAAGGTGAAGATGAAGGGTACCTGGCCGAACACATTTGCGAACCATCCGCAGACAGCCTATTAGGGGAATTGCTGCCGAAAAGTGTTCATGTAACGCTGCACAGTTCACTGCTGGAAACTTCCACCAGCGAACATGCCGCCCGGATGGCCGCCATGAACAACGCAACCAATGCATGTAATGATTTGATCGAGAATTTGACCATGGTATATAACAAGGCCAGACAAGCAGCCATTACCGCAGAGTTGATGGACATCGTCGGCGGTGCCGAAGCGCTCAAAGGTTAAAAAAGGTTATTAGTTGATCGTCAACTGGTTGTCGGTTCGCTACTGAAAATAATCCAACACGAATAACTAATAACCTATAACGTATAACTAAATATTTTTTGGAGGTCTTTCGATGGGAGAAAACATTGGTAAAATTATTCAGGTCCTGGGCCCTGTGGTGGATGTGGAATTCGAACAGGGAAATCTGCCTTTCATCTATACGGCGCTGACGATCAGCAACCCTGCTATTAGTAATGAAGAGGGCAACCTTGTTGTTGAAGTCGCCCAGCATCTTGGGGACAATGTGGTCAGAACCATTGCCATGGATGTTACCGACGGTCTGATGAGAGGACAAGAGGTAAAGGATACCGGCAAGCCGATCATGATGCCTGTTGGTGCGGCAGGCCTGGGGCGTGTTCTCAATGTTGTTGGAAGACCGGTTGACGGGCTCGGTCCCGTGAGCCAGGAAAAGATGATGCCGATCCACCGTGAAGCGCCGACATTTACCGAGCAGGATACGACGGTGCGGGTTCTTGAAACCGGCATTAAGGTTATCGATCTGCTGGTTCCCTTTCCGCGAGGCGGAAAAATGGGTCTCTTCGGTGGGGCCGGTGTCGGTAAAACCGTTATTATGATGGAAATGGTTCACAACATTGCCATGCAGCACGGTGGAATCTCGGTATTCGCAGGGGTTGGCGAACGCACCCGTGAGGGCAATGACCTGTATCATGAAATGAAGGATGCCGGCGTACTTCCCAAAGCAGCACTGATCTATGGGCAGATGACCGAACCTCCGGGCGCAAGGGCTCGAGTCGCCCTTTCTGCTCTGACAGCCGCCGAGTATTATCGGGATGAAGAAGGACAAGATGTACTTATTTTTATTGATAATATTTTCCGTTTTACCCAAGCCGGTTCTGAGGTTTCGGCCTTGCTGGGACGTATGCCGTCAGCTGTGGGTTACCAGCCGACGCTGGCGGTGGACCTTGGTGAGCTTCAGGAACGGATTACCTCAACGGACAAAGGGTCGATTACAGCCGTTCAATGTGTTTATGTACCCGCCGACGACTTGACAGATCCTGCCCCGGCGACGACATTTGCCCACCTGGACGGTACAGTGGTTCTCAATCGTAAGCTGGTTGAGCTTGGTATCTACCCTTCGGTGGACCCGCTGGATTCAACATCCAGAATTCTGGATGCCGCCTATATCGGCGATGAGCATTATCAAGTCTCACGCCAGGTGCAGAAGATCCTGCAAAAATATTCGGAACTCCAGGATATTATTGCCATTCTGGGAATTGATGAGTTGGATGACGCAGACAAAATCACGGTGAGCCGTGCCAGAAAGATTCAGCGATTTCTGTCGCAGCCCTTTCACGTTGCTGAAGTTTTTACCAACACACCCGGATCCTATGTGAAGATCGAGGATACGGTCAAAGGCTTCAAGGAGATCATAGAGGGCAAACACGACGATCTTCCGGAGCAGGCATTCTATATGGTCGGGGGTATTGATGAAGTGGTTGAAAGAGCCAAGACGATGGCTGAAGCAGACTAAATAAGAGGTGTCAACATGGCTGGAAACATTCATTTGGAAATTGTTACACCTGACAAGGCGGTTGTAAACGAAGAGGTTAAGATCGTCATGGCGCCGGGGTCACTTGGTGAATTTGGGGTACTCATTGGACACACACCTTTTCTGACCACTCTAAAGACCGGGATTGTCCGTTATACGGACGTACAGGGAACCGAGCGGTATGTTTTTGTCAACGGCGGATTTGCCGAAGCGCTGCCGGACAAGGTAACGGTTTTGGCGGAATCGTCTGAAAGAAGAGAAGATGTCGACCAGAATCGGGCCAAAGCAGCCTTGGAACGGGCTGAAAAACGGCTTGAAGAAGCCCGGACTAAGACAGAAATCGATGCCGACCGTGCAAAGGCAGCCCTTGAACGGGCGGTGGTGCGAATAAATCTCACTGAGCCACGTTGATTCTATCCGGTATTTTTGTTAAATCTTTTTTACCGCGTTTACGCCAAAAAGGGATAATATTTAATAAAGGGTAAACCAATTTGTTGGTTTACCCTTTTTCATGCACCGGGAAATCGTTTCCTCAAGGGGTGGCAACGTCAACCAGCGTTTTCTTTTTATAGGTGACATCGATGAGAAAAAATATCGCTGTTGTCATTCTCGCAGCCGGGCTGGGAACCCGAATGAAATCGAATAGGGCCAAGGTGCTCCACGAAGTTGCTGAGAGGCCAATGATTCTCTATGTGGTCGAAGCTGCTCGCAAAGCGGCCGGTGATAACATCATTGTGGTGGTAGGCCATCAAGCACAAAAAGTGCGGGAAATCATCTCCGCAACAGCTCAATTACATTTTGCCTATCAGGACAGACAACTCGGGACGGCCCATGCGGTCCTGTGTGCATTGCCTCATATCCCCGATCATTGCGATGAAGTCGTTATCCTGTGTGGCGACGTGCCGCTAATATTTTCCGAAACCATAAAAAGGTTTGTTGAGGACCATTTGGCGCAGTGTCGCGATATATCTCTTTTGGCTGTGGAACTGGAAAACCCTTATGGGTATGGTCGAGTTTTGCTGGATGATAGCGGACAAGTATTAGGAATTATTGAAGAAGCCGATGCTACCGGCGATCAAAAACAAATCAAACTGATCAATTCAGGTATTTACTGTATCAACAAAAGAATTTTGCAGGATGCCCTACCCAAAATTAAAACAAACAATGCTCAAGAAGAATTGTACCTGACCGATCTTTTGGCCATCGGGCATAAAGAACAAAGGAAAATTGGCCTCATGGTGGCTGCCGACTATATCCAAATCCTGGGAGTCAACAACTGTCAGGATTTAAAAAAAGCAGACAAGATCATGAAAAAGCGGTTGCGGAATATTTCTTGACTTTTTGATATATTACGGACTATATTGAATTAAAATTTTAATGAGGTAACAAAAGTGGACAATGATTTCGTATTAAAACAGTTTGGGGAGATAGAACATAAAGTCGAAAGATTAATTGAAAATTGTAGAGCCCAAGCGGCAGCCAATTCAGAACTTAAAAATAAATTAACAAGCTTAGAGGAGGAGATTCAAGGTAAGGTTGAGGCGGAAAAAAATTACGCTGAGGAAAAGGCCTTGATCCGATCAAAAATAGACGGCTTGCTGGCCAGACTTGATGATATTTCAGAATTATAATTTCTAAGGCCGGCGAGGTATAGAGTGGGAAAGGTAAAATTCAATAGCTATTGGAACAGATTGTAACCATAGAGCTTTTTGGACAACCGCATACATTTAAAGCTGATTCGGATGTTACCAGAGCAAAGGAGGTTGCTGAACTCTTGGCCAAGGAAGTGGCTCGGGTTGAAAGTCAGCAAATCGATCCATCATCAAATATTTCGAGACAAAAAATATTAATATTAGCTGCCCTGAATCTAGCCAATGAAAATATGGAATTGAAAAGGAATCACTCTAAATTGTTGGATGATGTTGCACAACGGACGACGAAACTGATTGGTACCTTGGATGACAGCGGGCAGTGAATGGTAACGCCTTTTTTAATCGAACATATGCGATCGGATAAAAACCAATTGCTATACCTTTAACCTATTCTGACTTGAACGATCCGACTATTTCAGTGGTTTTTCCGGGATAAACACTTTAGGTGAAGGTTGTTCTTTGCATTACAAAAATAAATATTGCCCCTGCCATGCTCGTGATTGGAAGACATTCTTTGATCCAACAGTGATTATAACGGGAACCTTCCCTGGCTTCGGTGTGCATGTTCTGTTCTGCAGAAAAGCCTAAAGAAGCTAAACGGTGCCCACTTTGAACCCCAGGTTCAAAGACCTGACAACACGGCATTGTGGCGGGGGTTCTCTCATTCCCGGATATCACCGGATGGCTGAGTTTACTCGGCTGTGCTACCCTCATAGTTAGCCCATAGATACCTTATCCCCCGATTAACGCATTATTGACTGACATAAGCAAATTGGTGATCAAAGCTGTTAGTTCAAATCTTTGATAACCGGGGAGAGATATAATGAATGAATATGTTGTATTCATCGGCATTTTCTGCTTTTTTGCCGGTTTGCTGATTGCCTATTTGATACAGGGCAAAATCGCATCCCAAAAGGTAAAGGCGGCTGAAGCAGAAGCTGATCGATGCATCGAAGAATCTGAAAAAAAGGCGGCGACCTTATTAAAGGAAGCCGATTTGGAGGTAAAAGACAGACTTTTCAAATTAAAAAGCGAATTTGATGCTGAGACCAGCGAGACCCGGGCGGAACTTAAAAAAAGAGAATCCCGGTTGATGCAGAAAGAGGAAAATATTGATCACAAAATTGAACAGCTGGAGCATCGGGATCACGAGTTTCTTCGCAAAGAAAGGCATCTGACGAAAAGAGAGGGGAAGCTTGAGCGCAAGGAGCTGGAGTGCGATGAACTGCTTGAGGAACAAAAACGGCAGCTTGAAAAGATATCCGGTTTGACGGTTGACCAGGCTAAAGAACTTTTGATTCGGGCTATGGAAAATGAAGCTCGCTACGAAGGCGCTAAACTTATAAAGCGGATAGAAAACGAAACCAAAGAACAGGCGGATAAAAAGGCCAAGAAGATCCTTGCCACGGCCATTCAGCGATATGCCGGTGATTTTGTGGCAGAAAGAACGGTGTCGGTGGTTCAATTGCCCAGCGATGAGATGAAGGGCAGAATTATCGGACGCGAAGGTCGAAATATCCGGGCACTTGAGGCTGCTACCGGGATCGATCTTATTATCGACGATACCCCTGAAGCAGTCATTCTCTCCGGATTCAATCCGGTCCGTCGTGAAGTGGCACGTATCTCATTGATGCGGCTAATATCTGACGGAAGGATTCACCCGGCGCGCATAGAGGACATTGTCAAAAAGGTCGGTAAAGAGGTTGATACAGCGGTAAAAGAGGCCGGCGAACAAGCTGCTTTTGACCTGGGTGTCCATGGTATTCACAACGAATTGGTCAAATACATAGGACAACTAAAGTTTCGAACCAGTTATGCCCAAAATGTCTTGCAGCATTCCGTTGAAGTAGGCTTCTTGTCCGGCATAATGGCCTCGGAACTGGGACTAAATGTTAAACTGGCAAGACGGATGGGGCTGTTGCACGATATCGGTAAGGCGGTTGATCACGAGGTCGAAGGGCCCCATGCCCTCATCGGCTCCCGACTCGCTAAAAAATTTGGCGAATCTCCCCAAATCGTTCATGCCGTTGCCGCCCATCATGAAGATGTGCCACCGAACTCTGTATACGCATTGCTGGTCCAGGCCTCGGACGGGCTCTCCGGCGCCAGACCTGGTGCCCGTAAGGAACTGCTTGAAAATTACATTAAGCGCTTGGAGGACCTTGAAAATATAGCGAATTCTTTCAAAGGGGTTGCCAATACCTATGCCATTCAGGCCGGTCGGGAGCTGCGGGTGATTGTTGAAAGTAACCAGATTTCCGATGAAGAATCAATCCTGCTCAGCCGGGATGTTGTAAAAAAGATTGAAGAATCCCTGACTTTTCCGGGTCAGATAAAGGTAACGGTGATACGGGAGACACGGGCCGTGAACTATGCCAACAAATAAGTTTGCCCGTTAGCCTGTTTGGCCGGTTGCCGGTTAAACCCCTGGGCCAGAAATCTTGTTGCTTTTTCGGGCTCAACCGGTCTTACTCAATTCATAATCGGATAGCCCCCAAAAGCCCCGTATTTATGCAGCAATCTTCAAGATTAGAAGGTTAAATAATTTTTTGGAAGGTTAGATATTTATGCCGAATGTAATTGATGTTTTAAGACAACGCGGATTTATTGAGCAGACGACCCATGATCAGGAGTTGGCTGAATATATCGATCAAGGAAATATCACCTGTTACATCGGTTTTGATCCCACAGCATCCAGTTTGCATATCGGAAGCCTGGTTCCAATTATGTCGCTGGCACATATGCAACGGCACGGACATCGGCCAATTGCCTTGATTGGCGGAGGAACCGGTCTAATAGGAGATCCAAGCGGCAAGACCGAAATGAGAAAAATGCTGACGGTGGAAACAATAGAAGAAAATGCCTTAGGCCTTAAAAATCAGCTTTCCCGATATCTTGATTTTGACCACGGCAAGGCTTTGATGCTCAACAATGCCGATTGGTTGACGAAGCTGGGATATGTATCTTTCTTAAGGG
>JBAVYC010001301.1:0-10983 GCA_049698595.1 Desulfobacterales bacterium
GCCCTTTCATTGCCCGGATGGCCGGAATGCCCTTTGACCTTGATAATTTGAAGATCTTTGAATCCGTCCATGATTCTTTTGATGGATTCCACGACTTCCTGATTTTTCGTTGCCTTCCAGTTCAGCATGAGAAGTCCGTAAGCATATTTGCTGTCGGTAAACAGTCTGACGGGAATATCCGTATTTTTCAAAGCCGACAAACCGGCTTCGATGGCCTTAAGCTCCGCAATGTTGTTGGTGGCATTCCCGATATATTCTGAGATTTCTTTTTCATGTTCCCCATAGCGCAGCAACACGCCGATTCCCGATGGCCCCGGATTACCGGAAGACGCCCCATCGGTGAATAAACAGATTTTGTCCTTATATTCGGTTTCATCCCAGGCTGTCCGGGCGGCGGCCTTTTTCCTTTTGTTAGAACTTTTATTACGAGCCTTATTTTTTTTAGGGTGCAACGATTTTGCCGGTGGGGAGTCCAAGGTCCGAACATTTTTCTGATTGACCCAGTATTCATAATCCTGTTTAAGCTGGTATTTGATCAAAACCTTGTCGTCTTTGGAAACTGTTGTCCCTTGGGCATCTGTGGCCACCCAGACCTTGTTTTCTTTAAACCACATCCGTTTCCAGTCTTTGATTTCCGATCGCTGGTCTTTACCCATACAACTTAAATTTCCGGCTGATGGTTTTGAACTGATTGAGGTCCGCCTGCCAGTCGGCCTCAATATCGTCAATCGGGTCCAAGTTTTCAAGGCGCTCACGGATGCCCCGGTCGCCTATGATCAGGTCGATGGGCAACCGTTCAAATTCATATTCATAGGGTGGCGGTTTCCATTCAAATTGCCCGCGGTGTTGAGCCATTATGGCTCTGAGCAGGAGCAGGGTCGTTTTATATGGGCGATACCGCAGAGGGTCCGTGACGTGAATCTGAAAGCCATTGCACGGGGTTTCCCGCCATTTGTTTGATGCCGGCTCGAAAACAACCGGTCTGAAGAGAACGCCAGGTATCTCCGTGGCCCCTAAAGCGGCCGTAATCTTTTCCACATCGATGTACGGTGCGCCAAACAGCTCAAACGGCTGGGTGGTGCCGCGTCCTTCCGATACATTGGTACCCTCCCAGATAACCTGGCCGGGGTATACCATGGCCGACACCGGCGTAGGCAAATTGGGCGAAGGGGCAACCCATGGCAGGCCGGTGTCTGCAAACAGCATCCTTCGCTTCCAACCATTCATGGGAATTACTTCAAGATCGCATCCGATTTCGAAATGGTCGTTGAACAATACCGCGAGTTCGCCGATGGTCAACCCATGTCGCATGGGAATCGGAAACCTGCCGACGAAAGACATACAATCAGAAGACAGCTGATTACCCTCGATATCGATTCCATTGATGGGATTAGGCCGATCCAGAACCAAAACACGGACGTCGTATTTTGCGGCCGCTTCGAGGCAATACGATAGGGTGTAGATAAATGTGTATACCCGGGTACCGACATCCTGCAAGTCCACGATCAGGACGTCGATGGGCGCCAACATCCGTGCGCTGGGAATACGGGATTTTGCGTACAAGCTGAACACCGGAATTTGTAGAACGGGATCCAGCATATTATCCGACTCGATCATATTGTCCTGTTTTTCGGCAAAAAATCCATGCTGGGGAGAATACAATGCCCGCAATTTGTGCGGAAACGCCTGATGAATCAGTGTGCGTGCATGTGTGATCTGTCGATCCACCGAGGCCGGGTTGCATAGAAGGCCGATGCGTTCATCCCGGATCCATCGCTGAGGTTCGGCGATCAGTTTTTCAAGACCGGTTTGTACCGTTATCATATTCCTTAATCCAATCCTGCTCTACGTTGCAATGTTAGACCCCTATATTTGGTGGTTTGTGCTTTTATGTCAATAAAACAAAATACAATCAAATCACAATATTCAGCCAAACATGTGAACCCCAATGTAACGAAGCTAAATTCTACTTTTCTTCTATCACACCGATCGTAGAATCGAAAGGGAAAAGAAGCTCAAAGCTCAAGGCAAATAAGGCTCAAGGCTCAAAGCTGAAAGGCGGGGAAGCGGGGAGGATGGGAAGTGAGAAAGCAGGGAGGCAGAGAAAATCCTCAAGGAAATTTGCCACAGACGCACACGGACGGACACAGACAGGGATAGAAGGCGGAAAGGAGAAGCGGTCATCCTTCGTCCATCGGTTTTCCTAGAGCGAAGCGGTCATCTTTCATCTATCGGTCTTTCGTGAACTTTCAGCCTTGAGCTTTTATAATGATCTTAGCCAACTATTCCCACCTTGTGAGGTCCTTAAGAATTAGTCCCCCAATTAGAATTACGGCAGGTTTCCAAAAACACTTGACATGCAGTAAAATACCCAATAGATTGCCAGATTCGGCTTGTTTCATTGTATAAACTGGATTCAAAGCCTTATTTTTGTTTTCAAGCCAATTCCATTTGCACGAAAGGGCGTCGTTTGGACATCAATTTAAATGGATTAGTTGTCATCGTCGGAAACTACGGCAGCGGCAAGACGGAGGTTTCAATCAACCTGGCAGTGAACCGCAAGCGGGCCGGTTTAGACGTCAGCATTGCCGATCTTGATTTGGTAAACCCTTATTTCAGAACCCGCGAAGCCAGGACTACACTGACGGATCTCGGCATTAAGGTGATTTTACCGCCGGAGCAGTATCTGCAGGCCGACCTTCCGGTTCTCAGCCCGACCATAGGCGGTATGATTCGGGATTGTGGCGATTTTATGATTCTGGATGTCGGTGGCGACGATGCCGGTGCTACGGTCCTGGCCGCTTTGGCAGATGCTTTCGGCGGTAAAAGGGTGCATATGCTGCAGGTTATAAATCCATCACGTCCTCAAACAAGCACCGTGTCGGGTTGCTTAACAATGCGCAATGAAATTGAAAAAGCGGCCCAAATGACGATCACAGGACTTATCGGCAATGCTAATCTCATTGATGAAACCCGTGCCGAGGATATATACAGCGGCTATGAATTTGTTCAAAGCGTGTCGCAGGAAAGCGGCCTGCCGCTGGAGTTTATTACCGTTTCGCAGGAACTGCTGCCGAAAATAGATTTGAAACGGTTTTCCTGTGCCGTCTTGCCCATCGCCCGGCAGCTGGTTCCACCCTGGTTAAAGGTCAGTGAATTCAGGAATTGAGACCTAAAGTGATCGGTTCCAGGTTCAGGGTTCAAAGGTTTAATAATGCCGGGTATCAAGATATTCAAGTTTCTATGGTATTAAACAATTCCGGTTTGGCCGGGTTAGGGAATTATCATATTTGAGAGGAGTTTTTTTCCTATGGCATATCAACATTATATCGATAAAGACCGCTGCAAAGGTTGCGGGCTATGCGTTTCCGTGTGCCCCAAAAATGTTCTGGAAATTTCAGATAAGATTAATACCAAGGGCTATTTTCCAGCCTACCAGGCTCGACCGGAAGACTGTATTTTTTGCGCCATCTGCTGCACCATGTGCCCGGATGTTGCCATAAATATCAGTGAACTGGAAGAAAAAGCGGCTGCCCAAAAATAATCGGAGGATAACTATGAGTAAGGTATTGATGAAAGGCAATGAAGCCATTGGCGAGGCTGCCATCCGGGCCGGATGCCTCAATTACTTTGCCTATCCCATTACCCCGCAAACTGAAGTGGCTGAATATCTTTCCAAGCGCATGGCTGAGGTTGACGGTGTTTTTTTACAGGGCGAAAGTGAAGTGGCCGTTTCCTATATGATTTTTGGCGCAGCGGCTTGCGGTGAGAGAGTTTTTACAACTTCCTCGAGCCCGGGGATCAGTCTGATGAGTGAGGGCATCAGCTATATTACCGCCGCCGAATGCCCGACGGTGTTTGTTAATATTATGCGGGGAGGGCCCGGGCTCGGCGGAATCCTCCCGTCCCAGGCAGATTATTTCCAAGCGACCAAAGGCGGCGGGCATGGCGATTACAGGCTGCTGGTTATGGCGCCGGCCAGTGTCCAGGAAGCGGTTGAAATGGTCATGCAGGCCTTTAGCCTGGCCGATAAATACCGTAATCCGGTGATGATTCTGGGCGACGGATTGATCGGCCAGATGATGGAACCGGTGGAATTTCCGGAGCACCTCAAGATTCAGCCCACGAACAAAGACGATTGGGCCACCAATGGGATGGGCACCCGCAAAAGCAATACGCGCAACCTGGTCAAAACCCTTTATCTGGACCCCGTGGAGCTCAATGCCCATAATCTGAAACTAAAAGCCAAGTACGAGCAAATGGCGCGCGAAGAGGTCAGATTTGAAGCCTACAATTTCGACTGCGAGTATCAGCTGCTGATTGTTTCATACGGTACCATGAGCCGGGTTTGCCGCACCGCCGTTGATATGCTCAAGGAGGAAGGGCTGGAAATTGCCATGCTGCGGCCAAAACATCTGTTTCCATTTCCTTCCGGGCCCATTCATGAGGCCGCCGCCAAAGACAGCTGCCGAGCTGTTCTGAGTGTTGAGATGTCCATGGGACAGATGGTGGAAGACGTGGAACGCAGCGTTGCCGGTACGTCTCCCGTCCACTGGTATGGCAAGTGTGGCGGTGATGTGCCGACCCCCGAAGAGGTGATTGAGGCAGTTAAAAAATTAGTGGATTGAGGAATTTATAATCAGATTTTTTCACTTTTTGTATTCCGCAATTCCTAACCCGGACAAAGCTGTAAATCCGAAGCAGGCCTGATCTTATAAAATTGGTCGAAATTGGTAACAACTTCTAAATATGTAGGTTCTAATACAAAGCAAGGAGTCACGAATGGGAAAGACATTTCATAAACCGGAAGCTCTGGCGGATACCATCACGCATTACTGTCCGGGCTGCACCCACGGAGTGGCCCACCGGCTGGTTGCCGAGGTGATCGATGAACTCGGGATTCGAGATCGAACCGTGGGGATTGCGCCGGTAGGATGCGCAGTGTTAATGTACAACTATTTCACATTCGACTTTCAGGAGTCCGCCCACGGTCGCGCCCCCGCAATGGCTACCGGGATTAAACGGGTTCGACCCGATCTGATGGTTTTTACCTACCAGGGCGATGGCGACCTGGCGAGCATCGGATTGAGTGAAATTGTGCACTCAGCAAATCGAGGCGAGAAGTTTACGACCATCTTTATCAACAATGCCGTATACGGCATGACCGGCGGCCAGATGGCCCCCACCACCATGCCCGATCAGCGGACCACCACTTCGCCCTTCGGCCGCAAAACGGCCAGCATGGGCATGCCGATCAAGGTGGCCGAGTTGCTGGCATCATTGCAGACCCCCTCATATATCACCCGCCAGGCATTGACCCGGCCCAAGTACATTAACAAGGCCAAAAAAGCGATTAAAAAAGCATTTGTATATCAAATGGAAAATCGATGCTTCAGCCTCGTAGAACTGCTCAGTACCTGTCCCACAAACTGGGGGATGACGCCCATAGACGCGTTGAAATGGGCCGAGGAGAAGATGATGCCTTATTTTGAGTTGGGTGATTATAAAACACCGGAGGATGATTGAATTCGGAAGTGGGAATACGGAAGTGGGAATTCTGAATTGGGAAGACGAGGGATGATGGAAGAGGGAAGATAGACGAAAAGAGAGCGTAGGAAGATGGACGATGGGCGAAAAAGGACGAGAAATTGAGAAGTTAAGAAAATCAGAAGATTAGAACCCAGATTGAAGACTAAGATAAAAGAGCTCAAAGAATGGGAGAGAAGGATAATTGAAGATGGAGATCGGAGATCAGCAATTGCAGATAAAATCTGATGATTTCTGACTTCAGACCTCCGTCCTCCCTCTTCTTAGCGAAGCGGTCTTCCATCTTCCATCGGTATTAGCGAACTAAACGATCCCAACCATCTAAACGCTCCAATCGATCCATTTAAGGAGGCGTCATGCAAAGTGAAATTCAATTCGCCGGATTCGGCGGTCAGGGGATTATGGTAATGGGGCAGATTCTTGCCCAAGCCGCTATGGACGGGGGCTTTGAAGTGGTGTGGATTCCGTCCTATGGCCCTGAGATGCGGGGCGGGACCGCTTATTGCACGGTGGTCATCAGCGATAGGCTCATTGGTTCTCCCATTATTCGCAATCCCAAACATCTGATTGCCATGAATCGGCCTTCGTTGGAAAAATTTGCACCGACCGTAAAACCCGGTGGGGTGATATTTATCAACAGTTCGATCATATCCATCGGTGCCGGCCGCACGGATGTAGATGTCGTCAGCGTGCCCATCATCGCAATCGCCAAAGAATTGGGCAATGTCAAGGCCGCCAACATTGTCGCCCTGGCTGCATTCGTCAGCCGCAGCAATGTCCTCGATTTTGCTTTGCTGCAAAAAGCCGTCAAGGATAAATTTGCCCAAAAAGAAAAGCTGATTCCCCTCAACATGAAAGCGCTTGAGGCAGGTCAAAAGGCGGCGCTTGCCAAATGAAACTTTCCATACCCGACCACATCTTAAGACTCAAACCCTATGTTGCGGGAAAACCGCTTGAAGAACTCGAACGGGAATACGGAATCACCGATGCGGTTAAACTGGCCTCTAATGAGAACCCTTTGGGACCCTCACCGATGGCGGTGAAAGCCATCCAGCGGGCCGTTGCAAAGATGCATCGCTATCCCAACAGCGGAAGTTACGATCTGATCGGACGGCTTTCAAAACGGTTGAATATTAATCGCGAAAACATCGTTCTGGGCAACGGATCCGACGATATTATCGCCATGCTGGCCCAGGTGTTGCTGCAGGCCGGAGATGAGGTTGTCCTGCCCCAGCCTTCCTTTTTATTTTATGATATCGTGATCCGCGGTTCCGGCGCAATACCGGTCGGGGTGCCGTTGAAATCCCATTCGATCGACCTGGATGGGATGCTGGCAGGCATCAATGCCAAAACCCGCCTGGTATTTTTGACCAACCCCCATAATCCCACTGGATCGCTGATTTCAAGGGAATCACTCGAAGCCTTTATCGCAGCATTGCCGGCCAATATCGTTCTGGTCATTGATGAAGCTTATATTGAATTTGTCAAAGATGGGGATTGTCCGGACAGTATTGATTACCTGAAATCAGACAAAATCGTGGTCGGCCTGCGGACATTTTCCAAAGCCTACGGTTTAGCCGGCCTGCGCATCGGATACGGCCTTATGCCTTCTTTTATGGCCGATCTTCTCAACCGTGTCAGACAACCCTTCAATGTGAATTCACTTGCCCAGGCCGGGGCCATTGCCGCCCTCGAGGATGAGGATTTTCTGGTTAATACGGTTACTCTGGTTTATAAGGAACTGGATTTTTTATACGCGTCATTGGATGATCTCGGGATCGAATATCTGGCATCCCAGGCCAATTTTTTTCTCATTCGAGTAGATCGAAACGCCGATAAGGTTTTCGAAGATCTTCTTAAACAGGGCGTCATTGTGCGATCGATGACATCCTACGGATATCCGGATTGCATCCGGGTAAATGTGGGACTGCACCACGAGAATGTGCGGCTGTTGGAGGCGCTGGAAGTAGTGTTGAAATGAAAAAACTGTTGATCACAATTGATGGACCGGCAGGTGCCGGTAAAACGACGGTGAGCCGTACTTTGGCAGATCGATTGGGGTATCGATATATTGACACCGGCGCACTTTACCGGGCCGTGGCTCTGGCGGTTAAAAGGCGGGGGTGCAGTCCCGAGAATGATGCTGAAATCAAGCGGGTTTGCGCTGAAATTGAGCTGACGTTTGTCCAAAAAGAAGAGGGGTGGTGTCTTTTTTTAAACCGGGAGGATATCGTCGATCGCATTCGTACAGCGGATATTACGATGCTGGCGTCGGCCATTTCGGCCAGGCCGGTTGTGAGGGAATACCTTCTTGATTTGCAAAGAAATCTTGGAAAAGAAAAAGCCGCAGTGTTTGAGGGCCGGGATATGGGGACCGTTGTATTTCCGGAAGCCGACCTGAAATTTTTTCTGGATGCATCCACCCAGGCGAGAGCCTTGAGACGTTATGGTGAATTAAAATCAAATTCCACCCAAACACTGGAGGAAGTCGGGTTGGATATCCAACGTCGGGACCACAACGACAGCACGCGGGAGCTGGCACCTCTAAAAGCGGCGCAAGATGCCATTATGGTCGATTCCACCGATCTGAGCGTTGCAGAGGTGGTTGAGTTGATGATATCCCATACTCATAAATTTCAGCAGGATTAACAAAAATAGAAAATTAATTATTGCATTTTTTTAAAAATCTGTTAAAAGTATCCGATTGACCATTCTTTCAGGGTGGCAAGAATAAAATGGCTAAGGGGGATTTTTTTTATATGGTTAATGGCGATGACAATAATATTAAAGAAAAAACGGACCAGACCGATCTGTCCGATGAAGGTGCTTTGAAGCTGTCAGAAGAGGTGGATGCGCCGCAAGAGGAGTCCTTGGAATCAGCTACGACTTCGACCGACGCGCATGCGGATACCCCCCAGGAATCCGGGGACAGCATGGAAAGCGTGATGAACCTGTATGAAGAAAGCTTCAAGCGATTTGCCGAAGGGGAAGTCGTCACCGGCCGCATTATTTCCATCGACAAGGACCACGTGCTTGTAGACATCGGTTACAAATCCGAGGGGCAGATTCGGATTCACGAATTTAAAAATGAAGAGGGCGAAATCACCGCCGAACTTGGTGACAGTGTTGAGGTGATGGTCGAATGGTGGGATGACGAAGAAGAACGCGTTGTTCTCTCCAAAGAAAAGGCCGCAAATATCAAAATCTGGGATGCCATTAAAACATCCTACGACGAAGATGGAACGGTTCAAGGCGTCATTTCCAACAGGGTAAAAGGTGGATTCTCGGTGGATATCGGTGTCCAGGCTTTTTTGCCCGGTTCCCAGGCAGACTTACGGCCCATTCGTAATCTCGATGAACTCGTCGGGCAGACATATGAATTCAAGATCCTCAAATATAATCGAAAACGCAGCAATATCGTTTTGTCCCGGCGAGCTATCCTGGAGAAGGAACGGGAATCTAAAAGATCGGCCACCCTCGAATCCATTCATGAAGACCAGGTCGTCGAAGGCATTGTTAAAAACATCACCGACTACGGGGTATTCATCGATCTTGGTGGTGTCGACGGTCTGCTCCACATCACCGACATCTCATGGGGAAGAGTCAAGCACCCGTCGGAACTTTTTGCCGTGGGAGATACGATCAACGTTAAAGTATTAAGTTTCGATTTAGAAAAAGAACGGGTTTCGCTGGGTATGAAACAACTCAGCGTTGATCCATGGTCGATAGCCTCGGAAAAATATCCGGTGGGCTCCCGAGTATCTGGCGTGGTTGTCAGTTTAACCGACTACGGTGCATTCATCGAACTGGAAGAAGGCATTGAGGGATTGATCCACGTCTCGGAGATGTCCTGGACCCGAAAAGTTCGCCACCCCTCCAAAGTCGTTTCCGTCGCTGAAGAGGTTGATGCGGTGGTACTTGACATCAAACCCGAGAGCCGCAGAATTTCCCTGGGAATGAAACAGGTGGTACCGAATCCGTGGGACGTAATTGCGGAAAAATATCCTGTAGGGACCACCATTGAGGGTAAGATAAAAAACATTACAGATTTCGGCCTGTTTATCGGGATCGACGAGGGGATCGACGGTCTTGTTCACATTTCGGATATATCCTGGATCAAACGAATAAAGCATCCGTCCGAGCTTTATAAAAAGGGAGATGTGATCCAGGCCATCGTGCTGGATATCGAAAAGGAGAGCGAACGCTTTTCCCTGGGAATAAAGCAGCTTCAGGACGATCCGTGGAAATCTGTAGCTGAACGATACGAGGTCGGCAAAGAGATAACCGGCACCATAACCAATTTGACTGATTTCGGGATTTTTGTTGAACTCGAGGAAGGCATTGAAGGTCTGGTTCATGTGTCGGAGATCAGTAAAGAAAAGATCAAGACACCGGTTGGACAATATAATAACGGCGAGGTCATTACGGCCAGGGTGATGAATATCAACAGTGACGAAAGACGAATCGGATTGTCCATCAAGCGTATGGAAATAGAAGATGAAAAAGGCCTTCTTAACGATTATGTCAACAATATGGGGCCTGCAACATCCAGCTTTGGTGAAATTTTACGGGAAAATCTCCAGGAGAAATTAAACGAAGATTAAAGTTTCAGTCACCAAGACCCAAAAAAACAAAAGATTCACAAATATCTGCCCCGCCCCGCACAAGCGTGACGGGGCAGGTTGTTTATATGCCTGGGTTGTGCGGTTCAGGCCTGCCCTGGCGCGACTACTTTTGAATAATTTTAGAGTGCCATCAAACCGATCCGTCCGTTAGATCAATGGAATTCGTATCTGATCCAGGTCTGGGCCAGGGGTTCAACGTTCCGGATTGAAAAAGTCCAGACACCTCCTATCAAATTGATCGTGGATTCATCACTTCGAAATTCGTTATTCGATATTCTGCTGTTCGCTGTTCAGCCAGACTAACGGCTGCCAAAACGGCCAGTGTAATCATCAAAAAACCGTGCCATTTTGGTGTAGTTTCATATGAGCGTCGCCGCTGGCCGCAAGCGTCCAGTCTGCTCGGAAAAGAAACTTTGTAGTTTCACACGAGCACCGCCGCTGGCCTGAAAAGCGGACAGCCTGATCGAATTAGAAACTCTTGGGACTCGGTTTTGAAATTGGCCGTTGTTGGGTTTCGCATTTCGCAATAACACCGGCCAAATGTAGGTTGGGTTGAGTGCAACGAAACCCAACAAAGCCTGGAGTGGGCTCAACCCAACCTACAAAATGCAAGGCCCTTATTTCGGATTTTCGGCTTGTTAAGATTAGGAGGTAAGTATCGTGTATCAGAAACCATATGGTTTGATGAGACGGGAGAAAATTCTGGTAGTTTTGGTGATTGTTGCTTTCATGCTGGCGGCCTTGGCGCCAGCGGCGACGGCCGAAGAAAAACCGGCTGAAAGTGCCTGGGAGTTTCATGTGGCGCCTTACC
>JBAVYC010001302.1:0-2429 GCA_049698595.1 Desulfobacterales bacterium
CTTCTAAAATGCGTTGACGATTGGTTTTCTGTTTGGCGGGGTCAGGAAACAGGCTGCTCAACAAAGCATCAATTTCGGAACGCTCCATTATGCGTTCATTTAACAGCGGCAGCATCAGAGATCGGGAAAAATCCAAGATACAACAGTTAACCGCATGAAATTATGTAATATAATGCTTCTCATTTGAATGTGTGCATTTTGCAAAATAAGAAAATATAACTATTTAAAATAAAGCAATATTTTTTATTTTAAAATTATATTGATTTCTTTTTGTCAATGTGGGATCATATTTTTATGATGACCACAAAGAGCGAAAGATTTGGAAATTTGTTAACTATCTGTTCACCAGACAAGAAAGGTCGTGTTATTAAAACGATCTTTCAGGATCATTTCCCTGTTGTTCATTTTGATATTGATAGCTCAAGTGAACGGAAAATTGCTGTTATTGAACTTCTGGAACAGGGGGTATGCAACCAGACCCTGGCAGGAAAGCTATGCGGTTTCCACCGTAATACAGTATTTAAGATCATGCGAACTAAAGATCTACTGGGCATAGAGGAAGTTCTCAGAGATGATAGAGGGGCTAAAGCGCCGTATAAATATGTTTCTAAAATCAGATCCCACGTCAAAAAGCTCATCAGGAAGCATCCAAACTGGATAGATCAAGATATTGCAACCCAGGCAGCCCTGAATCTTAAAACCGATATATCCCGGAGCGCAGTAGCCAGAATTCGTACGGAAAAACAGGAAAGAAATGAGAAAAGACCAAGTAGAAAAGAACTGTATGACATGGCCGTTGTGGCTGATCTGGCAGTAAGAGAGCATAACATTCAGCGTCAACTCTGGTTAAACTTTGACACTGAACCTGAATTAAAGAAACAGGCCGAGCAATACGAACAAGATCCCCCACCGGAAGCTGAAGGAGAAATATTTCAATCATTTATTGAACAATTGCAAAAAGGCAAGCAATGCATGTTTGCTGGCGGCTTGATGCATCACCTTTTTCTTAACGAGATAGAATTTGAGCAAATCATGGATAATTTTCCGATCAAAGTCGGAAGCACATATCAGTATTCTGATATTATCTCAACAGTTTTTCATAGTATTAGCCAGGGGATAGCGTCTATTGAGACTCTTAAGCTTGTCAATGCTTATGACTTCGGATTACTTATTGGCCGACCTCGTATTCCAGACAAAAAAACAATGCGGCAACATCTCAAGGAGATGGGGGAACTCAATAAAAGTGATGATTTAATTGACCAGTTTGCACATCTGCTTCTTAAGCATGACCGGATTGACCGTGAGGTTTTTTTCATTGATGGTCATTTTCTTCCCTATTACGGGTTGAAGGCAATTGCAAAAGGTTATTTCACAGTGCGCCGTCAGGCCATGAAAGGCAATGAGCTGTATATGATAACTGATTTGCAGGGGCGGCCACTCTTTTTTATCAATGAATCAAATGAGATAGATTTTCGTCCCATTATCTCCAGAAGCGCTGCAATGCTGAAAGACTTTGGGATAGAACGCCCAACTCTGGTTTTTGACCGAGGAGGCTACGGGGTTCATTTTTTCAGTAAACTTGATTATGACGCTGACTTTATAACCTGGGCTAAGCATCTGAATAAACAGACTTTGACTGATATACCTGACAGCGCATTTACCGTGGGAGTTCTGTGTGGAGAGAATCGTTTTCTAGTATGCGAGAAACAGCATACTGTTCGTGAATCAGCACAAAATGCTAAAAAAAGCGGGCGGGACAAACCGGCTTGCATGGATTTGCGTTTAGTTGTGCTTCATGATGTCAAAACAGGTAAACGTATGGGGATTTATACGAATAATAAAGACAAGCCTGTCTATGATATAGCCTGGTATATGCTCCAGCGTTGGGGGAAATCAGAGAATGTGTACAAAGAATTCATGGCCTGTTTCAATTTGGATTATCACCCTGGTTATGATATCAAAGAACTTGAAAAACAGCCACTGGTTGATAATCCAGATGTAGCTCTAACAAGCAAGGCGATTAACTCTCTGAAAAAAGAGATAAAACTAACAGAGAAAGAAGTCCTGTTCAATGAGATGAAACTTGAAAGACGCCCGGATAAGCGTTTATGCAAAAAGATATCAATATTGAAAAAAGAAGTAAAGAGAGCTGTAGAGGACATCAGACAGCTCGAACAAAAGCTGTCAAAACTTGAAGACAAGGTGCCGATAACTGAACTGCTGCAGGGCAAACCTATGAGCCGCGCAGATTTAGAAAAGAAAAAGCTCTATGATTTTACACAGATCTTGGCATACCATTCAAGAGAAAGGTTGTTGGAAATATTAAAGCAATACTATAGCGACCCGAGAGACCCTAAACAAGTTCTTGATATGATTACAACAAAGCCGGGACTTGTCAAGCTGGTTGGAAACACGCTTATGGTTATGCT
>JBAVYC010001303.1:0-2214 GCA_049698595.1 Desulfobacterales bacterium
TCCGACCATGGGGTGGTGACTATGATGATCCAGCCGGTCCAGTCGGCACATATCCTGTGATCGTATGGACCAGGTTGGGTAAGGCCAGCAAAGCAAGATGGACCAACGCTGTTGATTGGCGGAACAAAGGACACTACCACACCCTCATCATCTTTTTTAAAGGTATGGGATGCCATTCAGGCAAATGAAATAGGGGGTATACTTGCAGAACTTAAAGAGGGAACTCACAATGATGACGCCTGGGCGCCTGAAGGCCAAGACCCAACACGATACAATTTTGGTTGCTACCAAGAGGTTACTGAATTGTGGTGGGAAACTTTTCTTAAAGGTTCTGGATCTTTAGATCAATTCGACGGACCGTCTAATTCGGAGTGTGAGTGGACTTATGAGTCCACTGATGGATCTGATCTATGAGTCGATCCTCGGCTTGAAGGTTGCGCCAATGGACAAGTCGTCTGTCGAATACAATATAATCTGAATCTATCGCAAATTTGCATCACATGATGGTTACGACAAAATGACATGATTGGTGGGACATATTTTCGGTATAAAGGAGGAAAAAATGAAAATATTTATTTTGAGTTTTCGCAAAAAAATATTTTGTATTCTTACTTTTTTCCTTTTTGCATTCTTGACTGAAAATGCAGTTGGCGAACAACCCAAAGAGCGGGAATACTGGCCCACCGCCGGTTGGAAGACTTCTATCCCAGAGGCGCAGGGGATGTTTTCCGCCAAGCTATTGATAGCAGACGAATTTATTCAGAACAGACTTCCCGATGCCTTTAGCTTGCTGGTTGTCAAGAATGGCTATTTAGTCTTTGAGAAATATTACTCGTGGGGAAGTCCTGACAAATATGCTGTCGTTCATTCTGTTACCAAAAGTGTTACGTCAGCCCTAATCGGCATTGCACTGGACAAAGGTTATCTTAACAGTGTGGATCAAAAACTTGTCGATTTTTTTCCTGAATATGTCACTGACGAATCAGATCCGAGGAAAAAGGAGATAAGTCTTAGACACCTTTTGACAATGAGTGCGGGATTCAGGTGGAACGATCGGGGTCCCAGTATGCGGAACTGGTATTTGTCTTCGGATTGGGTAAAATTTGCGGTTCAACTCCCGCAAGAAAATAATCCGGGTGACATATTTAATTACAATTCTTCAACATCACATCTTCTGTCCGTAATCCTGTCAAAATCCACTGAAACAAGCACGTTGGATTTTGCAAAGAAATACCTTTTTGAACCGTTGGGGATACAATCCGCCTATTGGCATCAAGACCCGCAAGGATACTACATTGGCGGTTTCGGTTTGGGCCTTTCAGCACGAGATCTTGCAAAATTCGGTTTCCTGTACTTGAATAATGGATATTGGAACGGTCAATCTATTGTCTCTGAATCTTGGGTGAAAGAATCGACCGGTCAGCAAATACAGAGTCTCAGCCATCCCATATATGGAAAATTTGGGTACGGGTATCAATGGTGGGTGAAAAAAGTCGATGACTGCAACAGCTTTAGGGCCTGGGGCAGGCGAGGGCAATTTATAGCGGTCGTTCCAAAGCTTGACCTTGTCATTGTAGTAACATCAAAAACAGCTCAGCCTCATCCGCCGACTTCGATTTATTATAATCCTTTGTTTGATTTAGTTGCCGCCGCTGTTCAAAGGAAAAGGCCACCGAAAAAACCGCTAGTAGCCGTGGAATTGCCCCCTGATGTAAACGCATTCATAACTGACTATGATCAAGCCAGATTTAATAAAAATCTGGTGACCATGGCAAATTTAATTTCGGATAAATTTCTTTATGATGGCGTTACCAAACAAATGGCTTTAAGATTTTTATCAGGAATTTCAAATTATACGGCCGAGGCTAAAATCATCATTACCAAGTTTGAGCCTGAAGGCGATATGGTTAAAATGGATGTTTTGCTTAAAGATAAGTATTTTGAGGCCCCCTTTATGACTGGCAGTAAGCTAATTAAAGAAAACGGAAATTGGAAATGGTATGGAAACCAAGTTTCAAAATAACCAGTCATCGTATTAGAGAAATGCAGAAGGCTGATTGCCGCTGCCTGCTATTTATTAGCAATCTTAAAAGGCTGGAAATTTTACGATATCCATTTTAAATCTAACATTTTCAGTAAGTTATGATATTGGCAAGAAATCGTAAAAATTTGCAAATCAAATTTTTATGCAATCAACATAGCACTTAAATACAT
>JBAVYC010001304.1:0-2179 GCA_049698595.1 Desulfobacterales bacterium
CGCACCGCGGATATGCCCTATGCCGATATCGTCATGCCGCTGGCCACCAGCTATGAGGTCGACCATCCTTTCCAAATGGTACCGGGCTGGCTGATGGCGACCCATCGCGTCATCGAACCCTTGGGGCCTTCTAAATCCGTTTTCGAATTTATGCTGGATTTGGGAAATGCTATGGGTTATGGCGACGATTTCTGGAACGGTGATATCGATGCGGCCATGGACGACCAACTCAAGCCGCTGGGAATGGATATGGCAGAACTGCGGCAACAGCAGACCGGTGTCGTATATCCTCCCGGTTTGCAGGCTTATGAAAAATACCAAACGATCTTTAGCCGCCCTAGTCCGTGCCTAAGCCGCCGGCCCTTCCTTCCCCAGGGCAAAGTGGCCCTGTATAACACTAGCTTTGAGAAGGCCGGATTCACCCCTTTACCCGAATGGCGGGAACCGCCGGAAAGTCTCAGCGCCACTCCTGAGTTGGCCCAAAGATATCCTTTGATTCTTTCCGACTACCATACCTCAAAGAACTTCAGTGCTTCATGGCAGCGTAATCTGCCCCATTTGCGGGAAATTCAGCCCGATCCGGTGCTGCATATTCACCCGCAGGCAGCCTCGGCGCGACTGATCGAAGAAAACGACTGGCTAATCGTAAAATCTCCGCATGGCTGGATGAAAGTCAAAGCGGAGATATATCCGGGCATCCGACCCGATACGGTTATGATCCTGCACGGCTGGTGGCAGGGTTGCCGGGAACTGGGTTTTGAAGATTATCCCCTTTCGGACGGAGGTGCCAATGTGAATACAATGTATAGCGTAGACCCGCAGAAAGCCTATGATCCATTGATCACGGCGATGACCAGCCAGACATTGGTTCAGGTAGAAAAATGGGAGGTGTCGTAATGGCTGTGTCCAACAAAGAATATCTGATTGGGTTTGATTCTGCGAAATGCACCCAGTGCCACGGCTGTGAAATTGCCTGCAAAACCTGGCGGTCGCTGGACTATGGGGTTCAATATCGTCGGGTCTTAAACTTTTGGCAGGGAGAGTATCCGCGGGTAAAAAGCACTTCCCTTTCACTGGCCTGCCTGCATTGTGTTGAACCGGCGTGTGTGGGTGCCTGCCCGGAAGAGGCCATATCCAAACGTATGAAAGACGGCCTGGTCGTAGTGAACGAAACGCTTTGCAACGGTTGCGGAATCTGTGCCGAGGCCTGCGCTTTTGGAGTACCTCAATTTGGACACAATGGGATCATGCAAAAGTGTGACTTGTGCCGCGACCAACAATTGGCCCGAGCCGCTCCCCCTTGTGTGGATACTTGCCCAGGGGCGGCCCTGTCATTTATTGAAGTCAGTCCGTCTGAAAAAATGGTTCATGAACAAATAATTACATCCAACCTAAAAAATAGTTAAGTCTACCGTCACTCCTTGCAATGAACCCTAACGTTGCAACCATCGGGTGAAACCATCCGGGCTCCGTGGATACATAATGAAATCGCCCGGTCCACTAGTGCAACGGTCATAAAATGCAGACATCATCAATTAAAAGCCAGATTGTTGCCTTGGTTTACCCCAACTGCTGTTGTTGCTCACAGCATGGAATGCAGGCAGGCTTCCCATCCAATTGGGTAATGCGTGATTCCATAACTTTTTCACCGCAGAACGCACATGGGATCGACTTACGAATCTTTGCCGGTTCTGGTTCCGGGATGGATGTTGGCTCTATAGAAACGATGCTAGCGCTGGAAGCGGACATAATCCAGTCGGTAAGGGCGCTTCTGTCTTCGTATAGCTCCTCTGGAATTCCATCCCCGTGGAAATGCACACGGACACCTGATCTTGATGATCGGCAGTATACGGTAAAGACGTGTTTACCGAAATCGCGAAATATCAAATTTCCTTTACCGAAGGTGCAGCCAGTAACACACTGCAAAGCATCAACACCGCATGCGTCATTCTCAACGATGGCGACAATTTCTTCGTCTTCAGCACGAATCGAATCAAGTTTGTCCATTGCAGCGGTGGCCATTCTATACCCCATGGCGATCCCAGGACATTCATGTCCGTGAAACTGGATAATCTCCTCATATGTCATTTAAAAATTACCTCTTGTTTCTATTCTACGAATAAAGTTGGGTGATCGAAAAATCAAAACCAGACTCAGATTAGGCAGACTCGGAGAACAT
>JBAVYC010001305.1:0-1668 GCA_049698595.1 Desulfobacterales bacterium
GTTAAACGCATTTTAATTCCCGGGGGAAGGCTTGTCTTAAGCATCCCCAATGTACGTCATTGGTCTGTTATCAAAGATCTTCTGGAAGGAAGGTGGGAATATCGGGATGCAGGCATTCTTGATAAGACTCATCTGAGATTTTTTACATGGCAAAGTATCTTGTCACTATTGAATTCAGCAGGCTATCAAATTGATTCTTATTCCGGAACTTATTTGCAGGGATATGATGTGCCAGTTGAATTCATCAATCTTTCAAAGCAATGCGGAATCGACACTTCAAGTTTGGCAAATGAAGGGAGAATCTATCAATATTTGATCACCTGCATACCAAAATCAGGAAATGAATCATCTAAAATTATGGTTCAAAAACAGACTGTCCCAGAAAATCAATTCACCTCTATTATAATCCTTACCCACAACCAACTTGAATATACAAAAAGGTGCATTAAAAGTATTTTTAAACATACCAAAGAAACCTTTGAACTAATTTTGGTTGACAACGGTTCAACTGACGGTACGGTGGAGTATCTTGAATCAGAAGTAATCGCTCAGAACACCAAAGTTAAAGGTCAGAAGTAAGAAGTCAGAATAAAAATAATCAAAAACAAGGAGAATCTCGGGTTTGCAGCAGGCAACAATCAGGGAATGACTGTCGCACGCGGTCAGTATATCCTTTTATTAAACAACGACGTTGTTGTGACCCCCGGCTGGTTGGATCGTATGATTGTATCCCTTGAGAGGCATCCGCAAATTGGGATTGTAGGCCCACGATCTAATTATGTTTCCGGCCCGCAGCTTGTTACCAACATAAGTTATAATGTGGATACCCTAAAAGGGTTGACCGGATATTCAGCAAAATTCGCCACAGAACATAAAAATGAGGCCACGCGTATTCTAAGAGTTGTCGGGTTCTGTATGCTGATCAAAAGATCTGTGATTGAAAAGATTGGCGGCATGGATGAACGTTATGGACTTGGCAATTTCGAAGATGATGACTTCAGTCTACGTGCGGCGCTTGCAGGATTTGAGTCTTGGGTGGCAGAAGACTGTTTCATCCACCACTTTGGGAGTCGTACCTTTGCTGGTGCAAAGATAGATTTTAGCAAGAGTCTTCAGAAAAATTGGGATGTCTTCAAGAAAAAATGGGAATTACCGGATGAATTGCCATATGGTTCACCGTATAGTCTCTCAGAAATGTCAATAGGTGGTTTTGATCCGGCCCGACATTACTGCCGCCTGTCTTCCAATGAAAATTATGCTAACAATGAAATGACCAATGAGTTGCTTTCGTTAGAGAATAAATATGTCGATATTCAAAGGGAAGTTGATAGCAGCAATCCTGAAGAAACGATTGAAAAACTTGAAAGTCTGCTGGTCTCCTTCCCGGATTTTGCCATAGCATATAATTATTTAGGTGTATTATATTATAATCTCGGGAATAAGGAGAAATCCGTCAATTGTTAACAAAAAGCCGTCGGGCTAGAACCTGGAAACATAACTTTTCAGAAAAATTTGGCAGACTTTCTTTACGTGGAGTCCGACATGGTGGAGGAAGCGCTTCAAATTTATGTGAAAATATTAACCATTTGTCCGGAAGATATTGAAACCCTTTTAATCACCGGGCACATTTGTGTTGCTATTAGAAAATTTGATGATGCAGAAGCGTTC
>JBAVYC010001306.1:0-2109 GCA_049698595.1 Desulfobacterales bacterium
GAGAGGTTGTGCAGAAAGTCGAGTCGAAAATCAAATATGCAACTCATGGCAAACGGGTTCGCAAGGTTCTAAGAGTCCTCAATAAAAAAGATAAAGAAGAAATCGTCCAGGCGGTATTGGAAAAATATTACGATGCAGAGGAGTTGAAACCCTACCAGGCGGAACTTATCAAAATGCAGCACCATCTGGAACGAACCGGAAAAAAAATGGTCATCCTTTTCGATGGCCGGGATGCCTCCGGCAAAGGCGGGACCATCCGACGGGTGACCCGTTATATGAATGAAAAAAGATATCACACGGTCGCCCTGGGCAAACCCAATGAACAGCAAAAAACAGAGCTCCATATCAAACGCTATATCGAACACTTCCCCCATGCCGGCGAGATCGTTTTGTTTGACAGAAGCTGGTACAACCGTGCCCTGGTTGAACCGGTGATGGGGTTTTGTACTCAGAACCAATACAAGCGATTTTTAAAAAAGGTGATTAGCTACGAGCAGAATTTCCTTGAAGATGAAGGCCGGACCATACTGATTAAGATCTATTTTTCGGTAAGTAAGGAAGAGCAGGCCAGACGTTTTGAAAGAAGAAAGAATGATCCGTTGAGGCAGTGGAAACTCTCCGAGGTCGATTTGCAGGCCCAGGATTTATGGGACGAATTTACCGAAAAAAAATATATACTATTGCAAAAAACCCATTCAAAAAAAACACCCTGGTATATCATCCGCTCCGACGATAAACATTTGGCCCGCCGGGAAACCATGAAAGTGATCCTCAATGCGGTCAAATACAGGGGCAGAAGTCGCAAGCTAAACTTTGTCTTAAACCCGGATATAGTTATTCCAGGCGATAAGGAGCTAAAATTAATGGAAAAACAGCTAAAAAAATATGGTAAATCCCTGGCGTGATTCCCAGAGCCGGACAAACCGGATCAAAAGAATGACGACTTAACCAAAGGAGAGGGAAAGATGGCAAAAGAAACGAAAAAGAAATCCAAATCCAAAGGTGCCAAGCCGAAAGAAGCCAAACCAATTGCGGTTAAGGAAAAGGATTCTGCCAAGGCAATAAAGGCAATGAGTGAAAATGGTGAAAAGAAATCCAAATCCAAAGGTGCCAAGCCGAAAGAGGCCAAGCCGATTTTGGTTAAGGAAAAGGATTCTTCCAAGGCAATAAAGGAAATAAGTAAAAAAGTTGAAAAGAAACCCAAAAAACTAAAAACGAAATTATCCGAACACACCGCCTTTAAGAATAAAGATAAGAAAAAAAAGAAAAGCCGGCAGGCTGTTTGGGTAAAACAATTCACCCTCGCCTATGAACAGGAGCTGCAAAAGCTGCAAATAGAGCTTTTGAAATGGCAAAAACATGTCATCGC
Organism: Desulfobacterales bacterium; assembly: GCA_049698595.1. Classification (GTDB taxonomy): domain Bacteria; phylum Desulfobacterota; class Desulfobacteria; order Desulfobacterales; family JAFDCJ01; genus JAFDCJ01. Next base: position 1,370 of record JBAVYC010001306.1, read on the forward strand.
CAACGATCAGCGTGTATTGATGTTATTTGAAGGGCGGGATGCCGCCGGCAAGGGCGGGACCATAAAAAGAATTATTGAACATATGAATCCACGCGGTGCCCGGGTGGTGGCACTTCTAAAACCCAGCGATCGGGAACGGACGCAGTGGTATTTCCAACGATATATTCAACACCTTCCATCGGGCGGCGAAATTGTGATTTTCGACCGCAGCTGGTATAATCGGGCCATGGTTGAACCAACGATGGGTTTCTGCACGGATGAGGAAAACAAGCGCTTTTTAAAAGATGTACCCATGCTGGAGTCGATGCTGGTAAAAAACGGAATCCTTCTGTTTAAATTCTTTTTCTCTGTTTCGAAAAATGAACAGCTTCGCCGGTTTAATGCGAGAGAAACGGATCCATTGAAACAATATAAAATTTCTCCGGTGGATAGAGAGGCTCAAGAAAGGTGGGATGATTATACCGTCAGAAAATTCCAGATGCTCAATGAAACCAACCGAACCATTTCTCAATGGACGATTTTCCGTTCCGACAACAAGAAAAAGGCAAGACTCAACTGCATCAAACATATTCTGTCCAAAGTCGAGTATAAAGGCAAGATCTCCCCAGAGGAACTCGAGACCGATCCTGAGATCGCGGTATCGGGCATTGATGAAATCAGATACTTGGAAGATAATATAATGACGGGCGTGGAATTACCGGGATAACATAAAATTCAGACCTTGTTGAATAGTTGAATGA
>JBAVYC010001307.1:0-1696 GCA_049698595.1 Desulfobacterales bacterium
GTTCAAGCAGTTTGACAACTTCACCAATAAGACTGCGTTGGACCCCATCCGGTTTTATAATCGAAAGTGTTCTTTCCATAATATAAATGTCCTTTCTGCAAAATTCAGAACTACTGATGTGTCGTAAAATCTGATGCAACAGAAATGTCTGTAATCGCGTCAGCAATACTGAATTTAGGCGAATAGTTCTGAATTTTATTATTTATTTTTGATAAACTCTTTTGCATCCTGAATTTACGCTTATTTTTACTACAAATTTTGTATATTCTTTAGATATCAGGGCCTCCCGAGAATCTTGTCCGATTGAGGTCAGGAGCCCTGTAATTACAATCCCAGGTGACATAGCAGATGCCGGTTGACAAGTCAATTTGGTTGACAAAGATTTTATCAGAATTTAATATTCTTTCTAAAGCCTTAGATTAGGAACTGACATGATCACGAGAAGGAGAGCTTATGCCGATTTATGAATTCTACTGTGAGGATTGCAATACGATTTTCAACTTTTTTTCAAAGACGATTAATACTACCAAAAAGCCCAAGTGCCCTAAATGTAAAGCCAAGAAATTGTCCAGACAAATGTCGGCTTTTTCGTTTACCGGTAAAGCCAAAGAAGATAGTGATATGGATGATCTGCCCTTTGACGAGAGCAAAATGGAAAAAGCCATGCAAATGCTGGCCGGTGAAGCCGAAAACATCAACGAAGACGACCCCCGTCAAGCCGCCAATCTGATGCGCAAACTTACGGACATGACCGGCCTTGAACTCGGCGCCGGTATGCAAGAGGCTTTGAAACGAATGGAAGCCGGTGAGGATCCCGATGCGATTGAAGCCGAGATGGGCGATCTTTTGGAAGGTGAAGAGCCCTTCCTGTTGCCCGAAAAAAAGGGGAAAGGGGCCGCCGAGAAACGACCGGCGCCGCAAAGGGATGAGACGTTGTATGACCTTTAATCCGTTAATTCAATTTTCTATGAATTCATAAAGCGAAATCCCAATGCAAAGCATTTCAGTTTTATAAGCACCAAATTTCAATATCCAAATAACAAATAAATTCCAAATTTCAATATTCAATGACCGATACGGACCCTTTCTGGAAGGTCCGCTAAAATGTGCATTACCACAGTTTGGGATTTCGAATTTTCGTTTTTGTGATTTGTAATTTAAAGGGGCGCATACAAATGGATAAAAAAATTTTAGATAAACTAGAAATCAGGCAGGGTGATATCACCAAACTTGCGGTAGACGCCATTGTCAATGCAGCCAACTCATCTCTTTTGGGTGGCGGGGGCGTTGACGGCGCCATTCATCGAGCGGCCGGCCCCGAACTCGTAAAAGAGTGCCGGGCGCTGGGTGGATGCCCGACCGGCGAAGCCAAAATTACCAGAGGATACAATCTAGCAGCGCGTCATGTCATTCACACGGTGGGACCGGTTTACAGCGGGAAGCCGCAGGATAAAGCGCTTCTGACCGGATGCTACCAAAACAGCCTGAAACTTGCCGCTGACAATAATGTTCGTTCCCTTGCCTTTCCGGCAATAAGCTGCGGGGTTTACGGGTATCCCATCACAGAGGCCTGCAAAATCGCCGTAGACACTATCTGCAGCTTCCTCAAAAAGAACCAAGGCATCGACAAGGTGATATTTATGCTTTTTTCGCCGGAGAATTTAAACGTCTACGAGGAATATATACGATCGCTTCG
>JBAVYC010001308.1:0-1751 GCA_049698595.1 Desulfobacterales bacterium
ATCATCGACAGCACCCCGAAAATTTTTGAAAAAGTTGTGGCAATGAGCGTGCTGGAGGCCATGATTCTTGCGGCTTTGGATATACCGTCAGGCCGCGTCAGACCTGACGATTTGCTGGAAATCATCAGCGAACAGAAAATGGACCCCAGGGTTGTATATCCGTCCGGCGAACTCAAGCGCGTCAATCGCTTTGCTTATGTCATCCACCCGCTTTCACAGGAATATTTAAAAAAAGTCAAACCCGTTGAAATTTTATCCGATATTGTTCCGGGAATCATGGATACGGTGGAAAGGGTTGCAGCCTATGCGCCGCCCTTTGTTTATTCCAAGGTAACCGGCATCAAATCACCGACCGGTGTTGAAGCGGAAGGATGGCTGATTGCTCTTGGCGAAACACCGGAACAAATGCAGTCCCACAGTCCTGAATTTACGACCGGCCGCATTCTGGAGGCAGCCAAAACCGCAAAACGACTGGGCGCCCAGATCATGGGAATAGGGATGCTCCCCAAGGCAATGAAAGACACCGGTGTGGACGTGGCCAAACATGCCGTGCTTCCCATAACTACGGGAAACAGCTATGTTGCTTCGGCGGCGCTCTGGGCCGCTTCGGATGCCGTGCGCCGCATGGGGTTGATCAAGGTTGAAAAAGGAAAAATGCTCAATGCCACAACAATGGTCATCGGCGCCACAGGCCCCGTGGGAGCGATTTGTTCCCGCCTGCTGGCAAAAGCCTTTAAACACGTCCATATGGTGGGACGAAACATAGCCAAATTACTCGCTTTACAGGAGTCCATTCGAGAAGAATCTCCAGAAGTAAAACTTCATGTTTCGACAAGGGCTGACAAGTACTTAATGGACATGGACGTCATCATCGCGGCAAGCTCCGGAGCAGGTAAAATCTTGGACATCATGAGAGTAAAGCCCGGCTGCGTTATCACTGATGTAACCCGACCTCTGATTTTTTCCCCGGAAGATACGGCGAAACGTCCGGATGTAATGGTCATTCAAAGCGGAGAGATATTCCTTCCGGGAGATAATGTTGAAATGAAAGATATCGGCCTGCCGCCTCAAACAGCATACGCCGGCCTTGCTGAAACCATTGTGCTGGCCCTTGAAGGACGCTTTGAATCCTTTACCGTGGGCAGCGACACCGAATGGGGAAAAGTGAGGGAAATCTATCGAATGGGCCTTAAGCACGGCATGAAACTGGCTGCCATTTCAGGAATGGCCGGCATGTTTTCGGATGATGATATTTTCAAGGTAAAAGAACTTGCGCTCAAGGAGATAAAAAAAGCCAGGAAAAATCCGTTATAGAACACCCTTTCAATACTTCCAACCAATTTTCTTCCTTAAAGGGGTGATCCTCAAGTGATGGCCCCTCCACTCAAGAGTTCAGCCCCGCCGCCGGCAAAAAAACCGGCCGGTCAAATCGAAAAAGAAACTGATGAACGTCGAACATCGAACGTCCAACATCGAACGTCGAATGAATGTATTCTGTCTGTTTAAAAAGACTGAGCGAAGCCTCCCCTCCGGCCTGTAAGCCTATAAAGCCTACGGGCTGGAAGCGGGCTCGTAGGGGTTGTGGCGCCTACGCCTCGGAGAGCGACATCCACCATTCGTCAATCGTCATTTGTCATTCGTCATTCCTTGTAGTTTCACACGAGCGGCGCCTTGTATGGCCTGAAAAAACGGCCAGTCTAATCGAATTAGAAACTCTTGGGACTCGGTTTTGAAATTGGCCGTTGTTGGGT
>JBAVYC010001309.1:0-1647 GCA_049698595.1 Desulfobacterales bacterium
CAACCTGCCCAACGGACTCCTTGATTTTGAAGCGTAAATCCGTTAGCAAACATGTTCCCCATAATTTGGAAACTACTTGGAAAGAAATAAGCTTGGCTCGTGCGGAAAAGCAAACAGGCTGATCATGGATTATAAATATTTGAACTTACGTATTGAGAATCGAGTTGGTTGGATTGAGTATAACCGCCCTCCAATCAATGCCTTTAATTGGGAAATGCTTCGTGAAGTACCGGCTGCACTGGAAGAATCGTTACAAAATCAGGATGTGCGAGTGATTGTGTTCGCAAGTGCAATTGAAAAGTATTTCAGTACTGGCGCGGATCTGAGGGTTTTTGACGGAATTGGTAAAAAAGGTATGGAGGAATGGGTCTCCATTTGCCATGGTTTGGTCTCTTTAATGAGAATGTCAAATAAACCGTTACTGGCCGCAATTCGTGGAGTAGCAACGGGTGGCGGTTTAGAGATGGTGTTGCATTGTGATGTCCGGTTTGCTGCTAATGATGCACGTCTTGGTCAGCCTGAGATTAACATAGGGTTCATTCCGCCTGTTGGTGCAACACAAGCGCTTGCGAGGATTCTTGGACGATCTCGTGCCCTGAGATATCTGTATGAAGGGACCCTTGTTTCCGCTGAAGAGGCCTTAAACATGGGATTGGTTGATGTAATCCATCCGTCTGATCAATTACATAAAGAAGTTCAAGTTTATGCTGAAGCCCTCGCGAAAAAACCCGCACAAGCTCTTGCTGCAATCCGCCGGACCATTACGGAAGGTGGGGCGTTATCCTTTGAAAAAGGGATGAAAATAGAATACGAAAGTGCTGTTAACCTTGCCGATACAAGAGATTTTTCCGAGGGGATACAGGCTTTTCTGGAGAAACGAAAACCGGATTGGGATTAGTTTAGCGCAATGACTGTGAGATTGGGCTCTAACTTGCCCTCTGTGCAGATAACTCTCCAACGTTTCTGACAAATATTCAGCCCCAAAAAAGGTCAGATACTGTAAACATATACCCACATTGAAAGCCATCCAAAAAGTTGTGATATCCTGCTTTCTGTAGCCTTTTTACTTTACTTTCTGCCCCATCAAATTAATCTTCGATCAGGGTCGATTAAAAATATAAGTGTGCTTAATCAGCACACCCACATGCACGCTCGTTATCTAACAATCCTCAATTTATGGCTTTCTCTCAACCGTTTCCATAGTTTCTCAATTATCACAGTGGGAGCATGATCCGGGTCAATATGCGTATCACCTGCGGTCCATTTGCAAGAAAAAAACAATTCGGCATTCCCAGTCCATACGCCAAATTCACTTCCGATGTATGATCCCAGAGTGAATTGAAGAGTCATCAGATCCTTTTCAGCCATTTTAGCAATTGTGGTTTTATCCTTTAGCGGCAAATCTTTAATAAGTTTTTCAACCGCTTCATCAACTGTTTTAGGTAGCTTCTCAAGATTTCTAATTTGATCTACCTTGTGGATCTTATATGCCATATCGAGTATTTTGAATACATCATTGTATATTGCCGGGTCTTTGCTTGCCCTGGGGCCTGCAACATTTAGAATCTTTATGTGATGAAATTCGACCGTTGATAAAATTTGGTAAGCGGCATCGTAGGAGGTTCTTAGATTTAAATCGATATGAAG
>JBAVYC010001310.1:0-1832 GCA_049698595.1 Desulfobacterales bacterium
AACGGGGCACCGATCAGTACGGGTATGCATCCTTTGACGGCAATTATTACTGGATACCCGGCACCAAACGCCACGATGTGAAGGTTTTGCAATATGCCGAGCATCTGATGATCTACCGCAACCGCAGGCTGCTGGGTCGCTACCGGATACCGGCCGATGGCGTTAAAAATAAGCGCATCCCCCCCGAAGGGCAGCAAATAACGCCGTACATGCCCAAAAACCGCAAAAAACCCTCTGCCAAAGAAGAGAGAATTCTGCGTACGGCTGACAAACAGATCAATGCGTATTTGGATTTTGCCATCAAAAACGGCGTCAAGCAGAGACACCGCTTCATTCGCGCACTGTATGGATTGTACCGCAAAATGGCCCTTGAGGTGTTTATCAAAACACTCAGCCGGGCGCTAAAATACCGCATCACGGATATCAAAACCGTTGAACGCATTGCCACTTTGCAGTTGACCGCCGCAAACTTCCAATTGCCGCTGCCGCAGATCGACCGGCAGCTGGGAAAAAGAGACGCTTATATCCAGGGCTATTTTGCCGATGAGGTTGATTTGAGCGTCTATGACAATATCACAGAGGATGACGATGGATGAAAAACTGCAACAAATGATCAAGTACATCCGGCTTTCGGGCCTTTTGGCCAACTGGGACAGCTATCTTTCCATCGCCCAAAAGGGCAATTATTCTCATGCGCGCCTGCTCAAGTATATCATCGAACAAGAGTATAAAATTAAAAAGGAAAACGCTCGAAAGATGCGCATGGCCCGTGCCAGGATCCCGGAAAAGTACGTGATCGAGACCTTTCCTTTTGCCCGGCAGCCGAAGCTGAACAAAAAGAAAATTGTAAACATGTACGATCGATTTGATTACATGCAAAATTGCCGCAACTTGATCTTTATGGGTCCGACCGGCACCGGAAAAACGGGTCTTGCAACCGCCTTTCTCACCCATGCCATCGATCGCGGCTACAACGGCCGGTTTGTCGCCTTTGCCGAACTGGTCGAACAGCTCTACCAGTCGGTGGCCGATCACACCGAAGCCAAAGTCATCAAAGCATTGGCCGCCACCGACTGTCTACTGATCGATGAGCTGGGGTATGTGGAGGTCGAACCGGTACAGGTCGGGCTGTTTTTTACTCTCATGAGCAGACGGCACAAGAAAAAAACCACGCTGATCACTTCAAATCTTGGCTTCTCTCAATGGTCGTCTTTTTTGAAAAACGACCATCTGACCGCAGCCCTAATCGATCGGTTGACGGAAAACAGCCATGTGATCAACATGAAAAACTGTGTCAGCCTAAGACCCAAGCTCGATCCGGTGAGCTGACATGCCCCATCGCTGCTTTTCCTCCAGCCAGCTTTATGCCCTTAGAAACCAGATCGGCGTTCAGGGGCTGATCGAAAAAACCTTGCATGTCCCTTGCCGCATGGAAAAAGGCTGCTTTCGTTTTCTTTGTCCCTTGTGTAACCGGTTTGACACTGCGGTGAACCCAAAGACTAATCTAGGCCGATGCTTTCGCTGTGAGAAAAATTTTAACACCATCGATCTTGTGATGCTGATTAGACAAGCCGACTTTGTGCATAGTGTAAAGTTTTTGCAATCTATCCATCAAAAAGATGGTCAGGGCCAAAATCGCCACGAGCCTATGACAAAATCCGGTAACAGTCAACCGGCCGCAGGCCATATAAAACTGAAAACACCGCCAGAAAAATCAGACAGCGGGCCGTGTCCCATCGGGAAAATTCTGGATAGCGTCCTGCCCCAAAAACATGCTGACGTATCAGAAAAAAGCTTTGCCGAATCCAAACCTGATCAACCCGCAGTTACTC
>JBAVYC010001311.1:0-1556 GCA_049698595.1 Desulfobacterales bacterium
TATGTATCTGCAGCGGTGGTCGCGCAAATTTGGTCAGGATAGTTGGATTGGCTCCTACGAGCAATGGCGAACAGGAAAACTTCCATTGATAAAAAGACTAAAGCAATGTCTAAGAGACGGAAGCTAACACGCATGGGAGATGCAGATAAAGAACGTGGAGCGCAGCACAATGGTCGGCTTGATATTATTCAAAAAAAACGCTGACAAAAAGCACACCGCTATCTGCAAATCCGAGTGGTAAAGATAAGGAGTATTTTTCACCAAATACAGTTTAGTTATGCCTAACTGACAAATTTTTGTATATATTGAAATTACAGAATCTTTTTAAGGAGATGATGGTGACGAATAAGTTGCTTCTAATACCTGTTGAAAATCAGGTGCGTGAGCTCGACCCCAAACTTTTGCTGGCCTGCATTGCAGCACGGCGAGGGTTCTCATCAGTGATAGGATCACGCCGGCAGCTGGATTTCCGCATTACTTCATTTCCAAGAGGCATCTACCTCTCTAAGAGTATGACGGTTCGTAGCATCAAAATGTTCAGGATTTTGCGCAAGCTCGGGCATGAAATCGTTGCCTGGGATGAAGAGGCCTTGGTACACCTGCCACCCGAGATCTATTTTTCACGCCGACTTTCACCTAAGGCAATGGCGTATCTGTCCCATCTGTTCGCTTGGGGACAAGACAACGCTGTACTGTGGCGACAATATCCAGAGCTGCCACCCGAGGTTCCGATTCATATCACTGGAAATCCACGCAATGACATGCTACGGCCGGAGATGCACGGATTCTTTGTGGATGAAGTCGAAAAGATCCGCAACACCTATGGAGATTTCATCCTTATCAATACCAATTTCAACCACATAAATGCCTTTTACCCGGTCCAAAGCCTCTTTTTACCGGTGAATATGCCGGGTGAAGTTCCCAAGTTCGGGCGTGCCGCCAGAGGCATGACCCGAGAATTCGCCGAAGGATTTCGGGATCACAAGCTGACCATATTCGAGGACTTCAAGAGGCTCATTCCTTCTTTGGAACGTGCATTTCCGGGCTATACGATTGTTGTCCGGCCGCATCCGACGGAAAAACATGAAATCTATCACAAGATTGCTGCTCAGTGCGAGCGAGTGCGGGTAACCAACGAAGGCAACGTGATCCCCTGGCTAATGGCCGCCAAGGCGCTCATCCATAACGGTTGCACGACAGGCGTGGAAGCCTATGTCATGCGCGTCCCGGCTATTTCTTTTAGAGCGACGGTCAATGATTACTACGACGATGGCTTTTACCGATTACCCAACCGCTTGAGCCATCAGTGTTTCAATTTCGAGCAAGTGCGCACAACTCTGATGAAGATTTTCGCCGGTGAACTTGGAGCTGCGGATGGCAATGAAAGTAAAGTACTGATTGATCACTATCTGGCAGCGACAAACGGGCCGTTGGCTTGTGAGCGGATTGTTGAAGTTATCGAGAAGATAACGGCAGGGCATTCCCAACTGCCAAGCCCAACTCTGATTAAGCGGGTGGATGGTTGGTACATGGCAACCACGCGAAGATTAATAAAG
>JBAVYC010001312.1:0-4600 GCA_049698595.1 Desulfobacterales bacterium
AGGCCGGCGATCACATCCTAAAGCAGATGAATCTTGCGGCTGCAGATGAGCCCCGAGGCCGCCAAGATGCCATTAAGGCCATTATTAAAGAGCGCACACAGTACCGAGATGACATGTTTGTCAAAACGCACGAGGCCACCGATAGCCTGGAAAAAATGTCCTCCTACTTTGCCACTTGCGTCAACTGCTATAACTGTCGAGTGGCTTGTCCGGTTTGTTACTGTAAGGAGTGCGTTTTTGTTACCGATGTATTCAACCATGATCCGTCACAGTATTTGCGGTGGGCCAGCCGCAAAGGGATCATTAAAATGCCGACCGATACACTCTTCTACCACCTTACTCGATTGGCCCATATGAGCACGGCCTGTGTGGGTTGCGGCCAGTGTTCCAATGCCTGCCCCAATGATATCCCGGTCATGGAGCTGTTTCGCACCATTGCACAGGATACCCAGAAGGCCTTTGACTACCAAGCAGGCCGGAGCCTTGAGGAAGAACCGCCGCTGTCGGTATTTCGTGAAGATGAGTTTTCCGAGGTGGTCGGGATTTGATGGAATTCGGATTTGGGATTTTATATTTTGGATTGAAAGAAGCAAAGTGCAGAGGGAATAGATCGTGGTTGATTGAGTTAAATGGTTGAATAAGTTGATTGGGTTGAATGTTTGTTTCGAATAATTCAACCAACTCAATGAACTCAATCAACTCAATAAACTTAAAGATCCAAACGATCTTAACCATTGAAGACAGAAGCCGGGAGGAATTTATGCCAAGAAAAAACGGCAAGGCATTGGTGGTAGGGGCCGGTATCAGTGGCATCCGGACCGCGCTGGACTTGGCGGAATTCGGCTATGGCGTTACTTTGATTGACCGGTCTCCCCACCTGGGAGGAATTTTGAGCCAGCTTGATTACCAGTTTCCCACCGATCGCTGTGGGATGTGCAAAATGCTGCCCCTGGTCGATCGGGACGTAAGCTCCCAGTACTGTCTGCGCAAAGGGTTGTTTCACGAAAACATCCAAATTCTTCTTTCCACCGAAATTGCTTCGGTTGCCGGCGAACCCGGCCACTTTCAGGTCATGCTCAAGCAACATCCGAACTGGGTGAACGCGGACCGGTGCATCGGTTGCGGCGAATGCGTAGATGTCTGTCCGGTGGAAGTCCCGGATGACTTCAATGCCGGATTGGCCAACCGTAAAGCCATTTACCTGCCGGTTCCCCATGCCATCCCCAACCCATATGTGATTGACCTGGTCGCCTGTACCCGTTGCGGCGCCTGTGTAGAGATTTGTCCAACCCAGGCCATTCAACTGCCGGAGCAAGAACGCGGGGGATTTCATATTTTAGTGGTCGATGACGAACTCATCGTGCGCGATTCCCTCAAGGAATGGCTGCTAGAGGAAGGATTTTCAGTGGACATGGCCGCTTCCGGCGCGGAGGCACTGGATCGGCTTTCCAGGCAAGCATATCAACTCATGCTGCTGGATATCAAGATGCCGGGCATGGATGGCGTTGAGGTCCTTCAAAAGGCCAAAGAGAGTTGGCCGGATTTAAATGTGATCATGATGACGGCCTATGCCACAATAGAAACAGCGGTTGAAGCCATGAAAGTCGGCGCGCTGGAGTATCTGATAAAACCCTTTGATCCGGAAACCATGGTGCCGATGGTCCTAAAAATCTATCAGGATTTGGCGGCAGCTGAAGGGCAGCAAATAGAAGTTGGAGCCATCGTTCTATGCAGCGGCACTGATTTTTTTAATCCGGCTTCCGGGAAAAACACATTTGGCTACGGGGTGTATCCCAATGTCGTCACCAGTCTGGAGTTTGAACGCCTGTTAAGCGGCACCGGGCCCCATGCGGGACGGCTGGTGCGTCCGTTTGATGGAAAACCCGTTCATAAAGTGGCCTGGATCCAATGTGTAGGGTCTCGGGATATACAAATGGAAGCCGACTTTTGCTCCAACGTATGCTGCATGGTTGCCATCAAGGAAGCCCTGGTCGCGAAAGAAAAAACAACCAAAGATTTGGAAACGACCATTTTTTATATGGATATGCGAACGTTTGGCAAAACTTTTCAACGCTACCGGGACCGGGCCGAAACCCTTCATGGTGTGCGATTCGAAAGGGGCCGGACACACTCCATCATACAGGATGCTGAAAGCGGCGATATGATTATCCGCAGTGTGGACCTTTCCGGTAAATCAACTGAAGCACAATTTGACATGGTGGTGCTCACCGTCGGCCAGCGTCCGGCCGAGGGCACTTCTGAATTGGCCGAAATGTTGGGGCTGGAGCTGAATCCATGGGGATTTGGAAACACCACCCCCTTTTCCCTGACTCGAACCAGCCGCAGCGGAATCTTGCTGGGCGGATCATTTGCGGGTCTCAAGGACATCAGTGACTCGGTGACCCAGGCCTCGGCAGCGGCCTTATCGGCATCCCAGGTGATTCATTCCAGTGGGGGCAGTCTGGCCTTGGAGCCGCAACCGGCTCCACCCCTATCCGCTGCGGCACGTGAGATCCCCAGAATTCTGGCGGTTGTTTGTACCTGCAGGGGCAAACTTTCAGGATTTGATGACCCGACAGAAATTGTTCAACGACTTAAAACCAACCCTCTGGTGAAACAGGTTGAATTTCTGGAACAAATCTGTACGGCCGGCGGGTGGGAGCAGCTGGTGGAACTGGTGGAGACCAACAAACCGAACCGGCTCCTGATTGGCGCTTGCCTGCCCTATGTCTATCAACGCAAACTCCAGGAACTCGGCCGGCAGGTGGATCTAGATCCTGCCCTGATGGAAGTGGCGGACCTTCGGCCCGTGGCCTCAACTCAAAGCTCAAAGCTAAAAGCTCAAGGCAGCCTTTCAGCTTTCAACTTTCAGCTTTCAGCCTTGCAGACCGGGATTGCTAAACTGAAGTGGGTTGAACCGGAGCCTGTTTCCGCCATTGCGATCATTCAAAAAGCGCTGGTTATCGGCGGCGGTATTGCCGCCATGACGGCAGCGCTGGCGATCGCCGAACACGGCTTTGAGGTGGATCTTGTAGAAAAATCAGAACAGTTGGGAGGAAATCTTAACTGGCTGCAGCGCACCCTGGAAGGGCACTCAATACAGACACTAATGAAGGACACCTGTCTTCTGGTTGAAAGGCATCCCAGGATTGACGTTCATATCCAGTCACAGGTTATCAGTTCGGTTGGCCAGGTAGGACATTTTTTGACTACATTGGAGGATTCGCAACATTCGGTACAAACCCTGGAGCATGGTGTGACTATTTTGGCCACCGGCGGGACGGAAGCGGTAACCGCTTCTTATGGATACGGCACCAATCCATCCATCATGACCCAGAAAGAATTTGAACAAAAGCTGGCTGACGATAAAATCGATCCGGCGGCATTGACGTCGGTGGTGATGGTCCAATGCGTGGATTCCCGTGAGGAACCGCGCAATTATTGCAGCCGGGTGTGTTGCGCCAATTCGCTGAAACATGCCTTGGATCTCAAGGAAAAAAATCCTGAGCTGGCCGTATACATTCTCTATCGGGACATAATGGCTTACGGATTTACCGAGACCTATTACACCCGAGCCCGCATGGCCGGTGTAATCTTTATCCAGTATCAGGTTGATGAAAAACCCCGGGTCCAATCCGACCAGCAAAGCCTGAGCGTGACGGTTTGGGAGCCGATCATCGGGCATCAGGTTCAGATTAAGGCCGATCTTGTGGTTTTAGCCACGGGCGTCGTCCCGACGCTGCCGCAGGATCTGGCCCAAAGCTTTGGCGCAGTCATTGATCAGGACGGATTTTTCCAGGAGGCCGAATCCAAATGGCGACCGGTTGACGCCTTAAAAGAAGGCATTTTTGCATGTGGCCTGGCCCATTCTCCACGCAGCATACCGGAAGCGATTGCTACAGCCGAGGCCGCCGCCGCAAGAGCCCTGAGAATCCTTTCCAGCGAACGATTACGGTCAGGCAAGGTAGTGGCCACAGTCCACCACAGTCTATGCAGTCTGTGTGAACGATGCATCGATGCGTGTCCTTACGGTGCCCGTAGCATTGATTTTGATCATGAAAAAGTGCAAATCAACCCGGTCATGTGCCAGGGTTGTGGTGCCTGTGCAGCGGTGTGTCCCAACAGTGCCTCAGTTCTAGAGGGATTTCTGGAACAGCAGATGTTTGAAATGATCGATGCGGCCGTGGGTTAGTTATTCGATATTGGGTATTGGGTAAGGAGAGGGGTTTGAATGCGGAATCCAGAATGAAGTAAAGAGAAACTAGGAGGCTGGGAGGCTCAAGGCTGAAAGCTCAAAGGTGAAAGTAAAAGGGATAGAAATGGAGAAGTTAAGAGGGTTAGAAGATGGGAAGATTAGCCACAGACACACACGGACACACGCAGACCTAAAAGAGCGGAAAGCTGAAGGGATAGAAACTGAGCAGTTAAGAAGATAAAAAGGTGAGAGGGTCAGAATGATTAAAGCGGGCGCTTCGCGGATTGAGGTTGGAGGTTTGAGGCAACAAAATTTAATACTGATGATCTCCTTGCTTATTAACTGTTCAATATCAAGCATCCAGTACCGAGCATCGAGCATCCAGTATCCAGTACCCATATAGGG
>JBAVYC010001313.1:0-5760 GCA_049698595.1 Desulfobacterales bacterium
GAAGTGAAGAATGAAGACGCGACCCCTCTGTTTTTTTCAACCGCTGGTGTTCAATGGGGGGGAAGCCGTTTGCCGTCATTCAAATAGATCAGAATGGCTGCCGGTTCTTTCAAATATTATTTCGGCATCTATTAACTTGTAGATAAGTAACCAGTCGGCTTCTATATGGCACTCACGCCTGCCTTTATAATTGCCGAGTAATTTGTGATCTTTATTTTTAGCCTCAAGGCGCTCTTCGTTAACAAGTTTCCGTATAACTTTTTTTATTTTGCTTAGCGCCTTGCCCCGCTTTTCCATTTTTTTTAGGTCTTTTTCAAATTGTTTGGTATAAGAAGGAACTCGCATTTATATTCCTAGCTTATCGAACATATCGCCTGCGTCTTCACACCGAATGAGATTCCTTTTTACATCCGTATCTTTGAACACTTTTTCAGTTGTTTTATTAGGGATAACAATATTAAACGGCAGCCCCTTTCGCAGCTTAACTTGCCGGTAAAAAAGATTTATTGCCTCAGTTGTTGTCAGGCCCATTTCCTCGAAGAGTTCTTCAACCTCTTGCTTGAGTCGGGGTTCAATCCTTGCTCTTATAGTCGCTGTTTTTGCCATCGCAATCACCTCCAAAAATTATATATAGCCCAGCAGGGCTAGATTCGTCAAGAATTTTCCGTAGCCCAATTGAGCCCAGATAGCGAAGGGCGATGTCTTATCTTTTCTTTATATCCTGTAAATCCTGTCGAATAAAATTTTTCAGTGACTGGATTACAGATCGTAACAGTAGGATTCTAACGCGCTAAATCCAACCCAAGTTCGGCCAATTCTTCCGCCACTTCGTCATACATCCGCTGCCACTCGGGCACCGGCGTCATTTTTACTAAATCGTAGGCTTTATCAATACACTGGCCGGGATTTCCACCGGGTTTATCAAATACGGATTCGTACTTTGCTAACAATGCGTTAATCATGCGGTTGGCAGTCTCGAGGGTCAACCCCGCCTGGGCGGCGGCATGACCCACTTCACCCATGAGGCGGACCTCCAGCCCGGTGCCGTTGGGGGCATTGCCATCAGCCGATCCCACACCTTCCAGATGCCCGCCGCTGACCGTGATGGCCAGCGCATTGGCCGCCACCTCATAAAGAAGTTCCTTGGTCAAAGCACCGCTTTTGGGATAGATATCACATACGATGATGGCGGGTGCGTTGCGGGCAAAGGCCTGGCAGACCACACTCTGGAGCCACAGGCAACCCCGGGTGGAGGTGGCCACGTGGTTGATGTGGATGGGATGGCAGAGATGATAATCGGCCCGGCAGACGATGTTGGCCGCTAAAAACGACGCCACCTGCACGGCGGCGGCGCCCGGCGCATCCCCGCCCAGGCCCCCCACCATGACACAGGCCAGGGAAGCATTGCGCATCCCGTAACTCACGGAATGGGCGGCGCGGATCATATTGCCGCGATCGATCATCAATTCGTTGAACATCGCCACCAGGTGGGCGTCGCAAGGCCGCAGGTAATCGGGATGCGCCGCGGCCACATCTCCGATTTCGGAGACGCTGCTCTGGGCTGCGAGCATGCCCATCCCGGGACGTCCGACCATTTGCCGGCACTGACGCAGATACTCCAACTCTCGTTTGACGGCAAAAATCTCACTGACATCGGCTGATTTTACGCTGTAACCGTCGACCTCCACCAATGAGCCACAGGTGATCAAATCGACGATGGGTTCCTGGGCCCAACTCCGTACCGAAGGCAAAAATAGTGCTTCGGGGGTCGGCACCCCCGGGTTGCCCGCCCAGACAATGGGCGGACGCGGGTCCATCATATCTCTGGCGAAAAGCGTGCGGGCGTCATTGCCCTCCCCCATCACCAGATCCTTGGGCATGACACGGATGCCTTCATCCACCTCGGCGGCATCCAGCTGAATGACCCGGCCGGTGGTAAGCGAATAAACACCGGCCTTGATGATGAGGTCGCGACCGGCGTTAAATACCCGGTCTGCCAGGTCCGGGTCGTCAGGGGTCAGGGTGTCGGCATCCCAGGAAAGTTGGTACTTATCCACCACTTCCTGGGTCATTTCGACGATATAATCAAAATCCCAGTCTGCTTTTCCAACTTTAGGTCCGGTTTCGGCCCGCTCGGCGATTTCGAGATAGTTTCTGATCATGAAGTACTCCTTAGATAAGTTAGTTCGCTGCGCTCACAATTGGAACGATGGAATAGTGGAATGATGGAACATTGGGTACATTCGTGTTCCATCTGGTTGAAAAATAATACTGATTGAATCTCTTCAAAAAAAGCAAACCGATTTCGAGAAGTAAATTAGCCGGAGTCAACGCTCACCCCTGAAATAGGGTACGCCCAGACGCCCGGGTTCTTCCGATGTGCCGCGCTTGAAAACCATCAGTAGGATGGCCACCGCATAGGGCAGTGCCAGTAAAAGTTGATAAGGGAGTTGAACGCCGACCCCCTGCACCTGCAGCTGGAACGCTTCGAGAAAGGCAAATATCAGGGCCGCGATCAATATGCCGGTGGGTTTCCAATTTCCGGCAATGACGATCACCAGTGCCAACCAACCCCTGCCAGCCGTAATTTCGGGGATGAATCTCACCGTGGAGCCGATGGTCACGAACGCCCCGCCCAAGCCGATCAACATCCCGCCGCAAACCACGGCCAGGTATTGGCGCAGCGTTACACTCAACCCCCTGGTATCGATAACCTTGGGGTTCTCACCCAAGCAGCGAATCTCCAACCCGTATTGGGTGCGATATAGAAAAAACCAGACCGCCGGCACCATCAACAGCGCGGCATACGTAAGCAGCTTCTGGGAAAAAAGAATTTCACCGACATAGGGGATAGTCGACAAAAGCGGGATCTTGACCACCTCAAAAATCCTAATTGTGGGCAGTTTGTTCCCCGAGCCGGTAAAGAAAGCTTTGTAGAGGTAAAGGGACATGCCGGATGCCAGGATGTTCAGGGCCAGGCCGGTCACCACCTGCTCGACCTTCAAGGTCGCCGCCATGAAAACCATGAGCAGGTTCATCAACGCCCCGGTCAGAGTGGCGGCCAGCAAACCCACCCAAAGTGATCCGGAGATGTAGGTAAAAATAAAACCGCTGAAGGCCGACATGAGCATGTTGCCCTCCACCCCCAGGTTCAGGATGCCGGCACGCTCGGCAACCAACTCTCCCAGGGCGGCCAGCAGCAATGGTGTTGCAATCCGTACGGTGGCCGCAAGAATACTGACGATAATCGTTGTCTGAAAAAGATCACCCATCAGGTTTCACCCGTTTTATTTCATAGCGCGTCAGGGCCGCGGAGGTGAGAAAGAACAATAGAATGATACCTTCGATGGCCGAAATCATGGCGGTCGGCACGCCGGCAAAGATCTGCATTCGGATACCCCCGTTTACCAGACCGCCGAACAGGACCGCGGCGACGATAACGCCCAGGGGATGCAACCCGGCCAGCATGGCGATGATGATGCCGGTGAATCCGAAGCCGGTGGAAATATCCGGCTTCAGGCGGAAGTGCAGTCCGAACACCTCGCCGGCGCCGGCAAGTCCCGCGATACCACCACTGATCAGCATGACGATGACTACCGTGCGCCCCACGCTGATGCCCTTGAAGCGCGCCGCGGTCGGGTTATAGCCGATGGCTCTGATTTCATATCCCAAAGAGGTTCGGGTGATAAAAAAATACACCGCCAGCGCCGCAATTAGGGCGATGAGAAAACCGAGATGCAACCGCGAACCCGCCATTAACAGCGGGTAGTGGGCGGCATCCGCGACTTTGGGAGTTTGCTGATAAAACGAGCTGGGATCGCGCCACGAACCGCTCACCAGCAGGAACGAAAGAACGTAACGGATGACATAATTCAACATCACCGTGGAGAGCACTTCATTGACCGCGAAGCGCGCTTTCAAATAACCTGCCAGCCCGCCATAGAGCGCACCGCCGCTAAATGCGGCCACGATGACAACCGGGATCACTACCGCGGTGGGAGAATTGCTCAAAAATGTAGACGCCCAATAGGCCAGCATCGCACCGGCGAACAATTGACCCTCGGCCCCGATATTCCAGATTTTGGCATGGAACGCGACGGAGACCGCCACACCCGTCAAAATAAGCGGCGTCGACATAACCAGGGTTTTTACGGTTGCATTCCAGCCGCCGAAGGCGCCTTTATATATCTGGTAAAAGGCTTTGCCGACATCCGCTCCGGCAGCGCTCAACATGATAGCGCACACGATCATCGACAGGGCCAGGGCCAGAAACGCCGAGAAGAGTTGCCAGCTTAGCTTCGGTTCAAGCCGAGACTCTATTTTTAAGCCGCCGAAGTTCATACCCGACACGCAACGCCAAATTCATCGGTACCCGACCCCACCATTAGCAGACCGATCTGCTGAATATCTGCTTCCGCCGCCGGAAATCTGCCCATGATTTGCCCCTTGTAAATCACGACGATGGTGTCGGCGATGTTGTACAATTCATCCAGATCTTCCGAGGCCAGCAATATGGCACCGCCCTCCCCCCGTTTTTCCAGCAAGACCTGATGCATATACTCGATGACACCCACATCCAGTCCGCGCGATGGTTGGTTGGCCAGGGTGAGTTTGGCAGCCTGGGCGAATTCCCGGGCAACAATCAACTTCTGGGCATTGCCACCCGAAAGGGTTCGGGTAAGGGTCTTTCCCGATGGTGTCGCAATCTCATAGTCGGCAATACATTTATTGGCAAAGTCCGTGACCCGGGCAAAATCGATGAACCCCCGGGATTTGAACCGGGCAGCGCGCTGGCTGCCCAAAATAAGATTTTCCTCAACTGAAAAGTCCGGCACCAGGCCTTCGGCGAATCGATCTTCGGGAATAAAAGCGACGCCTTTTTCCTGAATATATTTCGGGCTCCGCCGGGTGATATCTTCTCCCAGCAGTGTAACCTGCCCGGAACGCGCTTTCCTGACCCCGATCAATGTTTCGAAAAGCTCTTTTTGGCCGTTGCCGGCCACACCCGCAATCCCGACGATCTCCCCTCCCCGGACAACAAGATCGATGCCTCTGAGGGCCTCCCGGCCGCGGTCATCCCGGGCCTTGAGCTTTTGGATGGCAAGGATTTCAGGTCCCATAACGGGGTCGTCTTTGGTCAGGCTGACATCGACTTCACGCCCGATCATCATGGCGGTCAGCTCCTCGCGGGTCGTCTCCGCCGTCTGGACCGTGGCGATCTTTTTGCCCTTGCGCAGGATCGTGACCCGATCCGACTGCAGCACCTCATTCAGCTTGTGGCTGATAAGGATCACAGACATGTTCTCACGGGTCATCATGCCTAAAATTTCAAACAGGGCGCGCGACTCCTGGGGGGTCAGCACAGCAGTGGGCTCATCCAGGATCAACAGGCGCGCACCCACATAGAGGACCTTGAGAATCTCAACCCACTGCTGCTGACCCACGGGCAGCTACCATACCTTGGCGCCCAGGTCCAACTCCACACAATACCGCTGACAAAGTCGCTTGACTTCCTTTTCGGCTTTGCCCAGATCCAGCAGAATTCCGGAGGCATTCGTACCGACAACGATGTTCTCCAAAACGCTCAGGGTCGGCACCAATACGAAGTGCTGGTGCACCATCCCGATGCCACAGCCGATGGCCTCGGCCGGAGACGACATCTGAACCGGTTGGCCCTCCACGAAAATCTGACCCTGCTCCGGCTTGTAGAAGCCGTAGATGCATTCGGCCAGGGTGGACTTGCCGGCACCGTTTTCACCC
>JBAVYC010001314.1:0-2450 GCA_049698595.1 Desulfobacterales bacterium
CATCCCGCATAACCGTGGATGCGGATGCCGCCATTTTTTTTAGGGCCGCCATGGCCTTGTCGGCCCGGTATTCCTGAACAAAGCCGATAATGGCGTTCAAGATAACAATGGCGATTATGGCGACGGCATCCGTGGGTTTTCCGGCCACACCGGCCACAACGGCCGCCGCCATTAGGACAATGATCATAAAGTCCGTAAACTGGTCCATGAGCATCATAAACGCTGATTTCTTCTTTTTCTCGTCCAGCTCGTTGGGTCCGTATTTTTTAAGCCGATTTTGCGCTTCTTGCGCGGACAGACCCTTGACGGATGAACCCAGTTGGCCGACAACTTCACCTGACTCCTTTTGATACCAATCCACGCCCATTTCACCTCTCTTTTTAAAATTTAGATGTAATGTTCCGGCAATAAATATCGCAGCAGGCATCCCACGCCGCCATACTGGTTTAAGATGTGACTGCCACTTACCGTTTCAATCTTAATACCGTGGCGAACCGCCAGTTTCACCAGCTCTTCTTTTTGTTCGCCCTCGTAAAATTCTTTTGCCAAAATCAGCATATCCGTCTGCCCGCGTTTCAGCGCTTCACGGGTTGCATCCGATCCGACCACCGCCAGGCCGTTGGTGTTTATCTGCCGCTGGAGTGTTTCAACGGCTGCGAGTGATTCTTTTTGCTCCTGCTCGATAAACTTTGCAAGGGTTGCTTCCACTACGGAACCGGTTTCGGCGCATTCATCAATAAATACCGCACATCTTATATTCCTTTTAATAGCCTGCCCAGAATGTCTGCCCCGGTGATAACGCGTTTTTCCTCCTGTCCCCATATGAGAACCACATCCCGGTCTATAATATCATCCCGGATGCAATGCGCGCACTCCTTGAGTTGACATAAGACGTTGCCCAGAAGCTCGCTTGGATTTTTTGCAATTATCGGCCGGTGGCAGTATCCTAAAGGGTTTATCGGTGTTCCCCCAAAAAGCGCGTCCCGCAGAAATGCATCGGAATCCAGCGCAAAATGCGGTTCTCCGGTCGGATCAATAAGAATAACCCACTTTTTTTTGCTGACTTCTACCTGTTTTAAGAATGGGTCCGAGGTCGATCTTTCAAATGATGGGAAGACAGGCAAATCATTTTGAAATTTTAATGATATCATACTGTCGGGATCAATGTGCTCGCCCTCATCAACGGCCAGCAGATCGTCGATGGCTAAAAAATTCAACGCTCCGATCCCTTCCAGGCGATCCACATCGGACTCATCAGCCTCAATGTGTTTTTTAATGACTTCCCTGAGACTGTGCTCCCAGAAATATTGGATTCCTTCGGCCCCCAGCCATGCGTCCAAAATTTTGGCAGCCGGCTTAGCAGCCGGATATAACAGGATCTGGTAAAATTTTATCACCGGTGCCAGTATTGAGGCCATGCGCAATGCATGACGAGAAAAATAAGCCTGTGGCATAATTTCGCCGATGATGGTGATGATCACGGTTGAAAAGAAAAAAGCATAAATTCCGGCCAGTACCGAATTAGAAAGCAGCGTCAGCAGGACATTGATTCCAACATTTCCCCAAAGAACCGTTGCCAATAAAAAATTCGAATCTTTTCGCATATTCAGAACTTTAGAAGCATCACGATTTCCGAGATCAGCTTCCACTTCCAGCCTGAGTCGACTGATGCTGAAAAGGGCCAGATTCATGCCCGAAAACATGGCGGACTGGGAGATGCAGAAAAAAATCCCGATCCAGGTAAGTAAACTCATTAAAAACGTTGTGTCCATAACCGGTTCCCTTCGAAATGAATGAGCAGCTCATTGTCTCCGCAGTCGGGATCTCTTTTGATTTCAAAACCCAGCTTTTTTCCCAACGCAAGCATGTTCCGGTTCTCACGTAACACGATGCCGTGTACCGATTCAAAGCCTTGCTTTTCGGCAATTGACAGGCATTTTCCCAGCAGATTCGAACCAATGCCCTGCCCTTGCCAGGCATCACCGACCAGAACGGCAAATTCGCCCGTCTTTCCATCCGGATCGCCGATGATTCTGGCAACCCCCAGCACGCAGTCGGAATCCGAGTCCTCAGTGATGGCAACCAGCGCGATCTCCCGGTCGTAATCGATCTGGGTGAACCGGGCCAGCATTTCCGGCCTCAACTCCTTTAACATCCCGAAAAATCGATAGTATATCGTCGTGGGCGAAAGTACTTTAAATAATTCCGTAAATAGTGGGGCGTCTTCGGGTTTGACGGGCCGGATAAAAAGGTTGCTCCTTTATTTGTTCACACAGGATATTCCCGAAGCATCTCATGGATGCCTTTGTGTATTTCGTACCAAAACTCCCGGGGCGGCAGGAAATCACGGCCGTAGTGCATGTAATATTTGCCCGTGATGGCCATGGGCGCATAAGCGCCGGGGGTCCAGTACTGGTTGGGAACCATCCAGCCCTGACGGGCAAAGGCAT
>JBAVYC010001315.1:0-5821 GCA_049698595.1 Desulfobacterales bacterium
GTCCATCCTGTTGATCCTGTCAGAAAAATAGAATTGCATTTCGTTAAGTTTCTTTTTCGATCAGACTGGCCACGTTCCTGGCCAGCGGCGGTGCTGGCCCCTAAACCTTGGAACTTCTGAACCTCTGAACCGTGAACCCCTGAACCTATGTGTTGCTTTTCAACAGCGGGAATCCCATTTCTTCCCGCTGTTTCAAATATCCTTCCGCACACCCCCTGGCCAGGTTTCGAATCCGGCCGATATAGCCGGTGCGCTCGGTAACGCTGATGGCGCCTCGGGCATCCAGGAGATTAAACGCATGCGAGCATTTCAGGCAGAATTCATAAGCCGGCAGAACGAGTTTGGCATCGAGTTGTTTTAGCGACTCGGCCTCGTATTTACTGAACAGATCAAACAAAACCGGGACATCGGCCTTTTCAAAATTGTAAGTGGACTGCTCGACCTCCTGCTGATGATGCACATCTCCATAACTGATCTCATCGTTCCATTTCAGATCATAGACACTGTCCACGCCCTGGAGGTACATCGAAATACGCTCCAGCCCGTAGGTCAGCTCCACGGGGATGGGATTCAACTCAATGCTGCCGGCCATTTGAAAGTAGGTAAATTGGGTAATCTCCATACCATCCAGCCAGACTTCCCAGCCCAGACCGGCGGCACCAAGCGTCGGGGATTCCCAGTCATCTTCAACAAATCGGATGTCATGATCGAGCGGATCTATTCCCAGGGCCTTCAAGCTTTTTAAATATAGGTCTTGCGTATTAAACGGCGACGGTTTTAAAATCACTTGATACTGGTAATAATGCTGCAGACGATTCGGATTATCACCGTAGCGCCCGTCGGTGGGCCGTCTGGATGGTTGAACATAGGCGACATTCCAGGGCTCCGGGCCCAGCGCTTTTAACGTGGTGGTGGGATGAAAAGTCCCCGCGCCGACCTCCAAATCGTATGGTTGGGCCATAACACAGCCTTTACCGGCCCAGTATTTATGCAGCTGCAAAATTACATCTTGAAAGTTCATGTATACGTTCCTTTTTCTGAATTGTAATCCGCCTCTGACGGATTTTTATATAAAAGTAGATTCAACATTTATTCAAGGATAACCAGTTTTCTGCTTTTCATACCCCTTATTCCAACATTCCACGATTCCATCATTCCAAATGGCTTGACGAAAAAATGTCGTTAAAATAATGCGATTTCAATACGTTGTCGAAATTATGATACAGTCTAATTAACTACAACCCCTTTTGAATCAATTCCAACATGGAGCAGACAAGCCTCTTTGCGGGATGAAAGCAACTCTTGCCATAAAGGCCTCAATCTGTCAATATTTTCGGTCTCACCTAAGGCCCACAGGCATCCCCCCCCGCCGGCACCCGTAAATCGGGATCCGCAATCGTTTTGCAGCGCAATATCCGCCAGGCGCTCCCCGACTTTATCCAGCACATCCGGGGTCATTTTTCTTCGGATGGCCGTGTCCCGGTTCATATGGACGGCAGCCTGTTGATAGTCTCGCCGGGCCAGGGCCTCGCAGAAGTGTCGTGTGCACGTAATAATATCAGCCCACAAATCTCGATTTTCACCGCCGAGAAACTGCCTCACCCATCTACCGTTGATGTCTTTGGATTCATGGGGGTTACCGCAATAAGCCAGCAGGAGGTGCCGTTCAAGTTCTTTATGGAATTTCTTTCCGACCACGGTTCTTCGCCGGAACACGGATCGATCGGGATCGGTTTGCCAGTGCCAGACATTCACACCGCCAAAGGCGGCGGCAAGCATATCCTGAAAGCCGCACGCAACGCCGGCGGTGGCTTGCTCAAGTTGATAGGCAAGCAGCGCGACCGAGCGCCGCCCGGATCCGGTGCCGGATTCTGTCAGCTCCTTCAATTTCAAAAAGGCCGCAATCAGCGCCACGGCTGCCGCCGATGAGCCTCCCAGTGCACTGCGCGGCGGAGATTGAGATTCAATATCGATATGGATCCCGTCGGCGTTGAAAAAGGCTGCGGTAGCAAACATCAGCCCCATTGGGTGATCAAATGGAGCAGCGGCTGCAGGGAATTGGGCATCTTTAAAACCCCTGGAGGAAATTTTAACCTGTCCTCTGGAAAAAGGCCGCAGACGAACCCGTGTTCTAAGCGCCAAAGCGATATTAAACGTGCATGGCGACAGATGTCGCAGAGGATAATAAAAGGTCGGTATATCCAGTGTACCGCCCATATCGATCCGGCAGGGAGCAGATGCTTCAATCGGTTTTGATTCGAGTATTTTTCTGAGTTTTTTGTCCATAGCACCCGTCTATGATTGAATATTGAAGATTGAAGAATGAAAAATAACCTCTGTATCCTCCGTGTCTCTATCCTGTTGATCCTGTCCAATTGCTATTTCAAAGATCAGAATCCATTCCTCTTTTTTGCCGTACTTCGATATTCGATATTTGTCCGTTCATCGAGGATTCGCTATTTATAAAAATTCGCCAAGTCAAAGTTTCTTTTTCGCTCAAGCCGGAGGCCGCTCTGAAACCTGACACCCGACACCTTTATTTTACTGCGTCTCTAATCTGACGCAGAAATTTCAGGCTGCGAGGTTGTTTTCCCAGATGGTAGCACACAAATTCTTCTAAAAATTCCGTGCTTTCTTTCAGCGCGGGCGGCGAAAATTTAATCCGTATGGCTTTAGCCAGGTCACCGCTTTCAACCCATAAAAGCTGCTTAATGGTCCCTTTGCCAAGCAGGGTTCGGGAGGCCGAGCCGGTCCGGCAGTTTTTACATAAAATCCCGCCCCTTTGTGAGTCAATGATAATTTTGTCCTGTTTGATATTCTCCAGCTCCCGCCGGCACACGCTGCAGTCACCTAAATTTGGGCGATGCCCGGAGAGTGCCAGAAACCGCATTTGAAATAAAATATTTAAAACGGCTGCCGCTGTCCGCCCGCTGTCCAGTTCGGCTAAAACATGCTCCAAAAGATAATACAGCGCAACCTGTTTGAAATCTTCCTCGATCCAATTGTAAATCAGCTCGGCCCAGTAGCTGGCATAGGCCGTTTTCCTGAAATCGGCCCGTATGGTGCTGAAGGGCTGCTTTAAGACCGCCTCCTGCAGCACAGCCAATCCCTTGCGCCGGCCGGTGCCGGCCACTACCTCCAGCACCGAAAAAAGTTCCAAAATACCGGCAAAACGTTTGGTGCTCTTCTTGGCGGACTTGGCAATCAGAGAAAGTTTGCCTCCTTTCAGCGTAAAAAAGGTGATGATGACATCAAAATCCCCATAATCAATCCGTCGGAGCAAAATGGCGGGCGAGGAGAAAACCGACATGTACTTAAATCCCAAGCAGGGTGGTGGCGATCTTAAAATAAAAGAAGACACTAATGATGTCGATAGCGGTGGTCACAAAGGGACCCGTCGCCACGGCCGGATCGATATTTATCCTGGCAAACGCCATCGGTACCAATGAGCCCACCAGCGCAGCTATGGACATGGAAGAAATAACGGCCAGGGCAACCGATATAGCCAGCGCCATCATGCTGTAGCGCAACTGGGCCACACTGCCGATGAGAGCTCCATAAACAAGACCTAAGATGACGCCGATGGAAAGCTCCTTTAAAACCACAGACCAGATATCCCTGACATTGAGACGCCCGGTTGCCAGACCCCGGACCACAATCGTTGAAGACTGGGTGCCGATGTTTCCACCCATGCCCATGATCACGGGTATAAAAGCGGCCAGGTATGCATATTTTAGAATACTGCTCTCAAACTTACCGATGATAAAAAAAGCAAAAAGGCCGCCGATACAGCTTGCAAACAGCCACGGTAGGCGAATCCGGGTACTTTTCAAAATAGATTTGGTTTCAACAAATTCTTCACCCACACCGGCCATTTTCAATATATCTTCGGTGGCTTCTTTTCTAAGAATATCGAGGACATCATCCACCGTAACAACCCCCACCAGGCGGTTAGAGTCATCAACCACGGGAACTGCCAGAATATCGTAGCGCGCAACAATTCTGGCAACTTCTTCCTGGTCCATGTCGGTCTGGACGGAAAAGACATCTGTACTCATAAATTCCTTGAGGGGTGTTTCAGGGGCAACCACAACAAGCTGGCGCAGAGAGCTGACACCAACCAGTTTGCCGTATTCATCAACCACATATAGATAAAATGCCATCTCAACATCTGAATGTTCTTTTTGCAGGGATTCGATGGCTTCTCTGGCGGTGACATCCTCTTTTAGGGCGATAAAATCGGGAACCATAATCCCGCCGGCGGTATCGTCATCATACTGAAGGAGATCTTCGACTTCTTCGGATTCCGCCTTTTTCATTTTGTCGAGGATATCCTGAGACCTGCTCTCCGGCAGCCGTCCGATGATGTCCGCCACATCATCTGCAGACATGCTTTCCAGAATCTCGACAATCGCCTCAACGGGCATATCCTCAATAAGATCCTGGAAGATGTCCTCCTCAAGCTCGCTGAACATGATCCCTTTCTGTTCGACATCGGCGATCATATCAAACAGCCTGCGCTGCTGATCCCGGGACAATGAGCGAAACAATACCGACAGGTCAGCCCCATGGGTTTTGTTCACAATCTTGGTTAGATGGCTTATCGCCCCGCGTCGCAAAAGTCTTTTGACACTGTCAACCAGTATTTTGTTGCTATCTATCGGCATATCTAAAGATTGAAAATTTTAGTGGCTGAGCTTTTAGGCCCTAAGTGAAGTTTTTACTTTTCCCGGCAGAAATTCGAAATCCGAAACACAAAGCACGAATTCCGCCAGAAATGACAAAAATACCAATAACAAAAACCTAAAACCGTTTAGCTACTCACCGTTACAAAATAGCTCAATCGGTTATTATTATCAGGCTTTGTGTTTTTGTTTTCACCGTTTAATGCATTTAAACATTAGAATTTAAAATTTGTTTCGAATTTCGTGCTTCGAATTTCTGGTTTTTCCAGCTTAGGGCAATTCAATGGTAACCACCTCGCCGCTTTTCCCGGGGATTGAAACGGGTTTGTCATTGAGTGTTATTTTTATGCCGCCGGCATTACCGATAAGCAGGTTAAACCCACTAACGGCTTCAATTTCAATTTGATCTCCGGATTTCAGATTATATTCAGTGGACCCCTTTTCATCTACGATAGCCTTTAGCCACGTATCTTCCATTGCCGTCACATGGAGCAACAACTTTTCCGGAACCGCATTTACCTGCTTGGAGCCGGCTTCAAGGCGCTGCTGTTCGGCCTGTGTATCGACAGCTTGCCCGTTTTGGGCGGCAGACCTTTGCTCGAGCGGTTTATTGACATCCGGCGCTTGTCGAAAGAAAACAACAGCGAAGACGCACAACCCGATGATACAAATAAGCAAAACCAGCGAAAACAGAGGTTTCCACCATGCCCCGCGAGCTGTCTTGTTGCTGGAGAAGTCTAAACCAGAAATTTTTTGCACGGTATCATGACATGATTCATAACGTCGAATCACCTCATCACCGTCAGCGCCAACGGATTTGGCGTAAGCTCGTAAAAATCCCTTTACATAAACCTCGGCAGGCAATCGCTCGTGATCCTCCTGCTCAATAAGCAGGAGATTCCCCAGGCCGATACGTGTTTGCTGTGAAACCTGTTCAAGGCTGATTTTTTTTTCAAGCCTTATGGCCTGCAGATAGCGCCCGAATGATTGAGGTTCTTTATCGGATTCCATGATTTAAATGTATCGAAATTTCTATAATTTATTGAAATCAAAGTGCTTTTTGCGGCCATTCTCTTGGTAAGCCGCATGGAACGATGGAATAGTGGAATGTTGGAATACTGGGTATGAAAAGCGGA
>JBAVYC010001316.1:0-1749 GCA_049698595.1 Desulfobacterales bacterium
GTGAAGGCATTTCTCATTCATTGACTCAACGCCTTCTTGAGAAGGGTAAAAGCTATGGCCTGACGGCGATCTTGCCGTTTAACATTGACAAAATCGAGGTGGCCGAGTGGGTCCGTCTAAAATGCCACTATGGCTGCAGCCGCTTTGATTCCAACTGGACCTGCCCCCCTGCGACACCGGGACCTGATAAAGTCCGCGCAATCCTCGCTGAATATGAGTTGGCACTTCTTCTGGTGGGGACCAGAAGTTGCTCGGATTTTTACCTGAATAACGGCCGCAAAAGGACTGGCCAGGTGCGCTGTTGGAAGGGCACCATCAGTCTGGAACGGATGCTCTTTCTTGAGGGGTATTACAAGGCTTTCAGTCTCGTAGGAGAATGTTGCGCCCTTTGCAAGGAATGCGCCTACCCGGATGCTTGCCGGTTTCCACAGGAAAAAAGACCATCGGTGGAATCATTTTCCATTGATGTCATTGGAACCTTAAAAAACCTGGGTACAACTTCGGAGGTTGCCACTAGAACCTGTGAAACCTACAGCTATTATGGCATTATTCTTTTAGAATAAGCCGCTAGGGGTTTTCAATCAAAAATGATTCTTGACAATATTAATATAGAATGATGTTAAGTATTGGTTGTTCATCATTCAAGATCACTGCGGAGACTTTGCAGCTAAGGACGTCTCATAGTTTCACCAGACAGTGGCAATCAGACCACGGAAGGAGGTGATGAAATAAACGTTTATAAAATTAGTGAAGAAACGTGACCCCTAATCTAAACAGAAAGGAGATTTCCAATGGCCAAACAAATGTTGATCGATGCCTATCGGGGCAAGAGAACGGCAAAACCCCCATGGGTGCCATACGCAGGGGTTCACTGCGCTTTTTTGATCAATGAGCCTGCTGACAAAATGCTCCAGGATCCCGAACTTTTGGCGAAAGGAGTCGTTGCTACCGCCAAGAGATACAAAGCGGACGGAATTCCGCTAGTATTCGATCTTTCGGTCGAAGCCAATTCCCTCGGTTGTGGCCTGAAATGGTGGCCCGACAATGTACCTTCCGTAACGAATCATCCCTGTTCCGATAAGACTCCCAAAGATGCCGGGCTCCAAATGCCCACTAAGGACTCCGGTCGCTGGCCGGTGCTTTATGAAGCCGCCAGAATTGCCAAACCACAGCTGGATGAACTCGATTGCGTCATGATGGGTCTTTTTTGCGGTCCTTTGACCTTGGCTTCCCATCTGGCCGGTGTGCGCATCTTTACCGATGTTTACAAACATCCCGATTTTGCTGCCGAAGTTATCAAGTTTGCCGGTGAAGTCGGCGCGGCAGCTGCAGGGTTCTATGCCGAGATGGGCGCTGAGATTATCGCCATTGTCGATCCGGTGGCTTCTCAAATTAAATCCGAGACTTTCCAGAAATTTGTCACCCCCAATTCGCAACCGGCCATTAAAGCCATTCATGATGCCGGAGCGACCTCATCATTTTTCATCTGTGGTGACTGCACCAAAGTCATGGAAGATGTCTGTAAGATCGGTACCCACGGCTTTGCGATCGATGAACAGCTCAATATGCTGTTTGTGCGGGACCTGGCACGCAAACACGGGGTGGGCTTTGGCGGCAATTTGAAGCTGACACTGGCCCTGAGCCTTGGGTTGTTGTCTCCCAGAGAGGATGCGATTGTAAGCTTAGCAGCAGGTGGGCAAGAAGGTTATACCTTCGCCCCCGGCTGAGATATGCCCTACGATGTTCCGG
>JBAVYC010001317.1:0-3633 GCA_049698595.1 Desulfobacterales bacterium
AAACAAATTGGGAACGCCGCTCGGAAAGATCGACAATGGCCCGGGCGCTGCGGTAAATGGCAAACAACCCCATCAAAACGATAACCGCCAGGACAATCAACATGATCGTCAGCGTTTGGCGCCCGTCTGATCGCGGAACCGCCTCGCAGGTCAAGGAAGCTTTCAGAAAACTGAAGGGCGAGGGAAAGCCCCGGTGGAGAATGAAATCGGGATTATGGGAAATATCTCCGGTTTGAACCGCATTCGCTTCGCGTCCCTGGTCCACGACGCTAAGTCTCAGCGCTGTGAACTGCGCCAGAGGTTGCGTCAGAAAATAAGCCCGGGTGAGATAGTCTAAAAAAGCGTCAACCCTCAGGACAAATCCCTGGCGATATATCCGGTTGTTGATCATAATCCGCCGGAAGATAAAGATCTGCGCATCGCTTAAAAAAACCGCGCGCAAGGGGGCCACCTCCACCTGGAAACCAGCCGCTTCATCGGTATCGGCAGTGCGAGCCGGTTTAACGGCCGCTGCCGATTCCTCTAAATAGGATTCTCCAAAGCGGCGTTTTTTAAAGGTCGGCGCCTTAGCCGCTGCCCGACCTGCGGCCATTTTAGGGGCATCCTGACGGTCTTCGTTTTCACCGTCACCCGGCGCAGTGCTCATCACTTGCGGCGAGGCCTGTTTGGCAATATTGGCTGCCTGACTGGCGGTAATCTTTTCAAGCCTCTTTTCGGTCTGCCCCAGAGATGCTTTGGTGCGCTGGGTGCGCGATAGATCCAGGTATTTGTCGGCGAATCCGGCTTCTTGTTTACTTTCTTTTTCCGCCACCATTTCAAGCGGCTGGGATTTAACCGTATCCGTTACCGGCACCCGTTTGCGGTTGAAAACTTCGTTGGCATCTTTCAGCTCTGCTATCAGGTTGACGTGCTCAGGCAGTATCCGCCCGCCGGTTTCCACCAGGGGCGTTTGAAATGAGCCATCCGGATTATTCTGAAAATATCCGAGGATATAGTTTTCCCGGGGGATTCGAGACAAAGGAGACCGCTGTGGCTCACCGGCTCCCTGTTGCGGACCGGGCGGAAATACATGATAATTGAATTCGTCGATGGCGCGGCCTTCTTCCTTTTGCACCAGCAGCGCTAATGCTTGCTCCATCTCATCAAAAAGGGTATCTGCGAAATAGCGTAAGGTTGCGGCTTCTTCCTGCTCCAACCCGCGGTAGGTCTTAAAAACAAAAAAGGCCAGCGGTATGCAAAGCGCCAGCGAAAAGGTCAGTATGAGAAGCTTAAGTTTTTTCATTTTGAGTTTAGCCGTGTAAAGGTGACAATTGTCTCACCGACTCTACCCCTATACCGGAATTGAATATTCAATCATTCTCCAACCCGCATCCCGCAACCCGTAACCCGTAACCTGCAACTCGCAACCCGCAACCCGCGACTCCCAACCCGAATCCCGTCACTCCGTCTCCAGCCGATACCCTTCTCCCCGAATCGTTGAAATCAGGGGCGTATCACCTATCAGCCCTGCAATTTTTTTCCGCAACTTGAGCAAATGGATATCAACCGTGCGGGTTTCGATGTCGGCGTCGGCATAATGCCAGACTTCGATCAGGAGCTCTTTTTTCGAGACGATTCTGTCCCTGTGACGATGCAGAAATATCATGATATCCATTTCTTTGCGGGTAAGGTCCACGGCTTGATCCTCAAACTGAGCCACCAGGTTCCGGCCGTCAAAAAAAATGCCTCGGCAGTGAATTTCTTCGTCCCCCAAATTTTTTCCAGTGCGCCGCAAAACCGCTTCCACCCGTACCATGACCTCCCGCAGCGAAAAGGGTTTGGTGATATAGTCATCCGCGCCAGCTTTAAACCCCGTCACAATGTCATCTTCGGCGCCTTTGGCGGTGATGATGATAATTCCCTGGGTCGGCTTTTCCTTACGGATTTCTTTGCAAATTGAAAATCCATCCAACGTCGGCAGCATCACATCCAGTAGAATCAGATCAAATTGCTCATCCACTGCCACCCTGAGGCCCAAGCCACCGTCTTCAGCACCTTTGACTGCGTAGCCATTGAATACCAGCACATCCAAAAGACCACGCAGCAGGGCCGTATCATCTTCAACAACCAGGATCCGCGCTTTGGATTGTCTCAATTAAAGCATCTCCCAATTTATTCAATTCCCATCATGTTTACGCAAGATTTCTGTATCTATAATCTGATTCTTGCTTTTTTGAAGATGGCGGCGAAATAAAATAGATAAAATACCAAAAATCTTCAATTTTCAATCTTCGATCTTCAATCCCGGCTTGTCCGGGCTAGGTCTAGAGTATATCAGATGTTCACAAATTCAAAGTAAAAGTTATGTAATAATCCTTCCGGTTTCTTTTACACTTCTTTGAATTGTGTCCGGCGCAAACTGGAGTAGAATTGAACCAGAGCACGAAGAAATGTCAATATCACCTCTTGAACCGAAAGGAGCATGTGATGAAACAAACAAGAATTAAAAATTTTCTGCTGATCTGCGTTCTTATCGCCGCCACCGGTGCGGCCATGGCCTATTCATCAAACACGATCAGTGTTCTACGATCGAATTGGATTCCCGACCCATCCCGCCAGCATGCGGGAGATGATGAAATTCTGGGGGTCTCCGGCCATCTTATTCAAAACAAAGTTCTGCAGGGGTCCGACGGGACCGTGGGTCTGAACCTCACGCTGCAGGCCGCAGCGTTGCCGGCAACTGACGGCGGTGAAACCCGAAATGTGGACATGGTCATCGTTCTCGATCGCAGCGGTTCGATGCAGGGCCGCAAAATCGAAGATGCCCGCCGAGCGGTGTTGGCGCTATTGTCCAGCTTGTCGGCCGGAGATCGCTTCGCGCTGATCACATATTCAGATGATGTTCACATCGCCTCCGGTCTGGCCAACGTCACCGCTGCCAACCGGGTACGCCTAGCAGCGGCAGTCAACACCATCCGGGCCGGCGGGGGAACCAATCTCGGCGCCGGTTTGCAGGCCGGAATCGACCTTCTTTTCTCCCCAATCCAGCATCCAAATGCTGCCAAAGTCATTCTGATCTCCGACGGCCTTGCCAACAAGGGGCAAACAGACGTCAAGGCGTTGTCCGATATTGCCGCCGTCGCCGTCGAAAAGGAATTTGCCGTCAGCACGGTGGGTGTCGGAATCGATTTCAACGAGCATTTGATGACAGCCATCGCCGACCGGGGAACCGGCCACTATTATTATCTGGAAAATCCGGCCGCATTTGCGGAGATATTTCAGAGAGAATTTTACAATACCCGAACAGCCGTCGTGTCTGGTGTGATGATTCAAATACCTATGAATGGCGGAATCACCCTGGTCGATGCCGCCGGATACCCGATAATTAATCAAAACGACCACCGGGTCTTTTATCCGGGCAGCCTGCGTTCCGGACAAACCCGCAAACTGTTTCTAACCCTTGAGGTCCCGACGAACAGCCAAATGACTTTTGAGCTCGACAAAATTAAACTCAGCTACCGGTACGGCGACCGGAACTATGATACCGATCTGGATGAATCCTTTAAGATCGCCTGCGTAAAAGATCAAAAAACCGTTTATTCTTCCATCAATAAGACAAGCTGGTCGGAGAAAGTCATTAACGAGGATTTTAAC